>NZ_JBIYCZ010000012.1:0-181036 GCF_044908245.1 Bacillus sp. RC242 | reverse complement strand
ATGTATTAGGCACGCCGCCAGCGTTCATCCTGAGCCAGGATCAAACTCTCCAATAAAGTTAGTTTGTCTAGCATCTAAAAATAAAAATTGACGTTCACGTTGTTTGTTTCGTTCAGTTTTCAAAGAACTTATCTGCCGCTTCAGAAGCGACTTCATCATATTAACATCTTCATTTTTCGATGTCAACTATGTTTTTCAATTTCTTTTTTGTCGTTTTCTGCGTTTCTGCATCAGCGACGTTTATTAATATATCATGTGAAAAAATGAAATGCAACACCTTTTGAAAACTTTTTTGAAACCAACTACATTTCTTTTTTAATATCATATACTTAAACGAAACATCTCTTTCATTTCTAAGTAATTCCTACATATATTCTATAGAAAGTCACTCTGTCAAAAAACGTTTCTTTCTATATAAAGTGAAACTTTAATCAGTGGGGGGTGTTCATCCCCCACTGATTATTAGCCTTCACCAATCGGGCATTTACGGGCAGTCGTCTCCCACCTAACTTTCTCGCATTCGGCGAATTTTGAGGCGGGGCTTACTGCCCGCAAATAGTGGGATAAACGTTTTATTCATATACCATATCATACAAGGAGGAATATACATGGACTACACCGACTTATTAATAAAACTAGGTCTCTCGGCTATTTTAGGATTCGCTATCGGTTTAGAGCGCGAATTAAAACGTAAACCACTCGGCTTAAAAACGTGTTTAGTTATTTCTATTATTAGTTGCCTCCTAACTATTGTTTCTATTAAAGCAGCTTACAACTTACCACATACCGATCATATGAATATGGATCCACTTCGACTTGCCGCTCAAATTGTATCAGGAATTGGGTTTTTAGGTGCCGGTGTAATTTTACGCAGAGGAAACGATAGTATTGCGGGGTTAACGACCGCCGCTATGATTTGGGGTGCTTCTGGCATCGGCATTGCCGTTGGAGCTGGTTTCTATATCGAGGCTATTTTCGGAATGTGTTTCCTTATGATTAGTGTAGAACTTATACCATTAGCGATGAAATACGTCGGTCCTAGATCATTTCGCCAACGTGATATCGCAGTGAAACTCGTTGTACGAAATATGGACAATATCCCGACCGTAATTGAAGAAATAAAAGAAATGGATATAAAAGTTAAGAACATGAAGCTCAAAACATTGGAAAATGGTTCGCACTATTTACATTTAAAATTGTCTATCGATCAAAAAAGACATACTGCTGATGTTTATTATGCTCTTCAGCATCTTGAAAGTGTTCAACAAACTGAAGTTGAAAGTATGTATTAATTATGAAATGAACTCTCTTTTTAATTAGAGAGTTTTTCTTTTTTCTATAATGGTAACAATGAATGTAGTCCTGAAAAGTAAGGAGGAATAGGAACTTGAAATCCCGTCCGAATTTAGTAGATACATTTCGTGATTCCATTATTTTTCGTTTAATTTGTTTTATTATTGTACTTACTACCTTCTCCGGCTTTCTTATACATATATTAGAGCCATCTCACTTCACCACATGGTTCGACGGGGTTTGGTGGTCAATCGTTACCATTTTCACCGTTGGATACGGCGATTTCGCCCCCCATACAACGATAGGAAAACTTATTGGTATATGTATTATTTTATTAGGAACGGGATTTTGTTCTTATTATATGGTTCTATTCGCTACCGACATGATTAATAAACAATATATGAGAATTAAGGGTGAAGCAGCTGCTACCTCTAATGGTCATATGATTATCGTTGGCTGGAATGAGCGTGCAAAACATGTTGTAAAACAAATGCACATATTACAACCGAACCTTGATATCGTTTTAATTGATGAAACACTTTCTTTACTTCCAAAGCCATTTCATCATTTAGAATTTATAAAAGGTTGTCCGCATCATGATCAAACTTTATTAAAAGCTAACATTACAACAGCTCACACTATATTAATAACAGCGGATAAAGAGAAGAACGAAAGCTTAGCAGATACACAGTCCATTTTAAATATTTTAACTGCAAAAGGACTTAATCCAAACATTCACTGCATCGCTGAACTTCTTACTTCTGAACAAATCCAAAATGCAACGAGAGCTGGCGTATCAGAAATTATAGAAGGAAATAAATTAACGAGCTATGTATTTACCGCTTCTCTTTTATTCCCTTCCATTTCAGGTGTACTATTCTCACTTTACGATGAAATCTCTGATAACAAATTACAACTGATGGAGATTCCCCCGTCCTGCACCGGACAATCCTTTGCAAATTGTAGCTATACTCTTTTAAAGCAAAACATTCTCTTACTAGGTGTAAAGCGCGACGAACAATATATGATCAATCCAGTTCATTCTTTCATTCTCATCGAAAGCGACATACTCATCGTTATTCACCATTAAAAAAATGATTTTCTAGTTCTTGTACCAATACTTTACCAATATTGACATACTTTCTTTTCACATCTCCATCTGGATCTTGCGGCTCCGCAAATTGATCCAATCCACTCGTTCCAGCTGTTAAAGCATTAACATTATCATCTAGTTCGTCTTGATATACGTGCGAAAGAATATACGGTGTTTCAAGACGGACTATTACACCAGGCACATCTAGTTCCCCATCCACCGCTGTAAATGGTACGCGTAAAAATTGATACCCTTCTTCTTCGTCGATTTTATAATCAAAGCATCCTTTATCATAATCCCAATTACCGCCAATACTATATCCAAGTGGTTTCATAACCTCTTCTAACTTATATAACGCATATGTACATCCTTCTAATTTTGATTGAATCGGAATCAAGCCCATCCCTCCTAGACTTTTCCTTTAGCATACCCATTCTAGTTTGAATATACCGATGTACCTTTCAATAAAATAATAAAAAGCGACCGGAGACCCGATCGCTTTTCATTATTTTAAACGCTCTTCTAATTCTGCTTTTAATTCTTCAAATCCTGGTTTACCAAGTAAAGCAAACATGTTTTTCTTGTATGCTTCTACTCCTGGTTGGTCAAATGGATTTACGCCTAATAGGTAGCCGCTCATCGCACATGCTTTTTCGAAGAAGTATACAAGGTAACCGAATGTGTACTCATTTAATTCAGGGATGTTTACGATTAAGTTTGGTACTCCGCCATCGCTATGTGCAAGTAATGTACCTTCGTATGCTTTTGTGTTTACGAAGTCTATCGTTTCACCAGCAAGGTAGTTTAATCCATCTAAATCGTTGTCGTCTAATTCGATTTTTAGTTCGTGTGTAGATTTACCTACTTTAAGAACTGTTTCGAATAGGTCACGACGCCCTTCTTGAATGTATTGACCTAATGAGTGTAAGTCAGTTGAGAAGTTTGCTGAAGATGGGAAAATACCTTTTTGATCTTTTCCTTCACTTTCACCAAATAACTGTTTCCACCACTCAGAGAAGTAGTGAAGTGCTGGCTCATAGTTAACAAGCATTTCAATTGTTTTCCCTTTATTATATAGAGCATTACGAACTACTGCGTATTGGTAAGCTGGGTTTTCTTCAAGTTCTGATTTCGCGAAATCATTATGGCCAGCAGCTGCACCTTTCATCATCTCTTCAATGTTTAGGCCACTTACAGCGATTGGCAATAAACCTACTGGTGTTAATACAGAGAAACGACCGCCAACATCATCTGGAATAACGAACGTTTCGTAGCCTTCATTATCAGATAATGTTTTTAAAGCACCGCGCGCTTTATCTGTAGTCGCATAAATACGTTTGCGTGCTTCTTCTTTTCCATACTTTTCTTCTAATAATTTACGGAAAATACGGAATGCGATTGCAGGCTCTGTTGTTGTACCTGATTTGGAAATAACGTTAATAGAAAAGTCTTTACCTTCTAGTACGTCCATTAAATCTTTCATGTAAGTGGAGCTAATGTTTTGTCCAACAAATAGCACTTGTGGAGTTTTACGTTGTTCTTTAGAAAGCGTGTTATAGAAAGAATGGTTTAACATTTCAATTGCTGCGCGTGCTCCTAGGTAAGAACCACCAATACCTACAACAAGTAAAATATCAGAGTCATTTTTAATTTTTTCTGCGCATTTTTGAATGCGAGCGAATTCTTCTTTATCATATTGAAGCGGAAGCTCTACCCACCCAAGGAAATCGTTCCCAGCTCCAGTTTTTTCGTGGATTGCATGATGTGTTACTTTTACTGCATCACGTAAATAAGTTAGTTCATTTTCACCGATGAAGGATAACGCTTTAGAATAGTCGAACGTTACATGTGTACTCATCTTTTTCCCTCCAATTATGTATATGTATTTCTGTATTCACTTTAGCGAAACTAAAGTTGTAAATCAAGCGATTCAGCAATTGTAAACGTAACCATTATTTATTTTTTAGAAAAAGTTCATTTTTTGCATAAAAATTCGGATTTTTCGGTATAGATGTATATACATCGTTTTTCGTACATTTTTCATGTATAAAAACAACAAAACTATACCATTCTATAAAGGAGTTAAATTTTCTTATTAACTCCTTGCTTGCTCACGCTTCACATTAAGGGGGGGACTTTTCATGAGTACCTTGCAACGTATCGCATTAGTCTTCACTGTAATCGGCGCTGTTAACTGGGGACTGATCGGGTTCTTCCAGTTTGACTTAGTAGCGGCTATTTTCGGGGGACAGAAATCAGCTCTTGCACGTATTATTTACGGCATCGTTGGTATTTCTGGGCTTATCAATCTCGGCTTACTATTTAAACCATCCGAGAATCTTGGTACTCACCCAGAAACACATGAAATTCAATAGTCAGTATGTCTTTTTCGCCTCCGACATACGAATATGATTGCATGCAATCATATTTGCAAATATATATATCATAAGTCACAGTAAAAGAGGAACGCTCATATGCGTTCCTCTTTTACTTTATTACCTCCGACTCTTCAATCCATTCCGCTAGCTTTTCTCGCAGTGTATTAAATCCGTTCTCTGATGGATTCGGTATAAGAATTCGTCCTTGCTTTCTTTTCGCCGCTTTTAACGATAAACTCATTTTTCTGTGTTCTTCATCAATTGAAAGTACTTTTACTTCTACTGTATCTCCGACCTTTAAAAAGTCATGAATGTCTTTTACATACCCATTTGTGATTTCAGATATATGCACAAGTCCTTGTGTTTCTGCATCCAAAGCTACAAATGCACCGTAATCTTGAATTCCAGTTACTTTCCCTGTTACAACCACTCCCGTTGTATATTGTTCTGACATGTGAAACACTCCCATACGTTTACCATTTTCTCTACAATTGTAAATAGCAAAGCAGATGTATTTATTGTTAAATATCCGATTAGTGGTAAGTATCCTAAGTAAAACACCGAGGATACTCCCACCTTATATTAGTAAATTATACCACTTTGATAGAACTCATTCAAAATTCACGAAAAAATTTCCTGTAATACGTATAATTCTCCAATATTAGGATAGAATACTAACACATGGCTTTCTAGTATTCCCCCCCTTTTATGGACAAAACGTATTGTGTTTTGTCCTTTTTTTATTCTCTATGAACCGTTCCATTCTCTTCATTGCTTCCATAAGTTGCTCAAGCGATGTTGCATATGAACAACGAATAAATCCTTCACCACTCCCGCCAAACACATTTCCAGGAACAACAGCCACTTTTTCTTCTAATAATAATTGTTCTGCAAATTCTGCTGAAGATAGTCCGGTTGAAGCTATAGAAGGGAAGACATAAAATGCCCCGCCTGGCACATGACATGTTAAGCCCATTTCATTGAAAGATGTCGTCATAAAGTTACGACGCTTTTTATAGCTATCTCTCATTCGAATTACTTCATCATTTCCTCCGCGTAATGCTTCAAGCGCTGCAAATTGAGACATCGTTGGTGCACACATCATTGAATACTGGTGGATTTTGAGCATTAATTCTGAAAATTGAACAGGGGCTGCAATCATCCCAAGACGCCATCCCGTCATGGCAAACCCTTTTGAAAACCCTGAAATTAAAATCGTATGGTCACGCATATTTTTAATACTCGCGAAACTCGTATATGCTTCGTCGTATACGAGCTCTGCATAAATTTCATCCGATAACACGATTAAATTATACTTCTCAACAATAACAGCTAGCTTTTCTAATTCGGATTTATTTAACATTGCGCCTGTTGGGTTATTGGGAGAACAAAGTAATATTGCCTTTGTTTTCGTTGTAATAGCTGCTTCAATTTGATCTGGCTGTACTTTAAATTCAGCTTCTAATGAAGTCGCCACTGGAACTGGGACCCCGCCCGCTAACGTAACAAGCGGTGCATACGAAACGAAACTTGGTTCAATAATAAGTATTTCATCATCAGGGTTTACAATAGCACGCATCGCTACATCTAGCGCTTGACTCGCTCCAACTGTAACAATGATTTCATCATTCGGATCATAAGATACTGCAAATTGTTTTTTTAGATACTTTGCTATTTCTTGACGGAGCTCCAATAATCCTGCATTTGCTGTATATGACGTATATCCTTGTTCTAAAGAACGAATACATGCTTGCCTTACATTCCAAGGTGTAACAAAGTCAGGCTCTCCTACTCCAAGAGAAATAACACCTTTCATATTTGCTGCTAAATCGAAAAACTTTCGAATACCAGATGGTTGTAAAGATTCTGCCGTTCTAGATAGTTCAAATTGCTTCATGGTGTCACCACAATGCGCTTATCATCATCGTTTTTTTCGTAAATAATTCCCTCATGTTTATACTTCTTCAAAATGAAATGCGTTGTTGTAGAAACGACAGATTCAATTGTTGCTAATTTCTCAGAAACAAACATCGCTACTTCTCCCATCGTCTTTCCTTCTAATGTAATAGAAAGATCGTATGTCCCTGACATTAAATACGCAGATTTTACTTCTGAATAACGATAAATTTGTTCAGCTACTGCATCAAAACCGACACCACGCTTCGGTGTAACTTTCACATCAATCATCGCCGTTAAACCAGTATGTTCTTTCACTTTTGTCCAATCGATATGTGTTACATAGTCCACGATAATCTTTTCACTTTCTAATTTCGTAACCATTTTTTTCGCTTCTTCTACTTCTATATTTAACAACTTCGCTAATGTATCTACAGATAAACGACTATTCTTTTCAAGACAAGCTAATAATTCCAATTCTTTCTCTGTCACCATATAAATCATCCTTCCTTTTCTGTTGTGTCTAAATTATACAAATACCCTTTCCAGTTTGAAAAGAAGATTTTTTTAGTGAATTATGTCAAAATAAAGTGAAACTTTAATCAGCGGAAAAATGCGTGATAAAGCGAAAGGGGATGGAACCGTGAAACCAAAAGTATATATTGCCGAACCAGTTCCAACATTTGTAGAAAACTATTTATCAGAACACTGTGATTTCGAAAAATGGGATCAAGATGAGAAGGTACCTCGTGATGTTCTATTAGAGAAAATACAAGATAAAGATGGTTTATTAAATTTTGGATCTGCTATTAATGAAGAATTATTAGAAGCGGCTCCTAACTTAAAAGTAGTAAGCAACATTTCTGTCGGTTACGATAATTTTGATTTACAAGCGATGGAAAAGCGAAATGTCATCGGAACGAATACACCATACGTACTAGATGATACAGTAGCCGACCTTGTTTTCGCTCTTATGTTATCTGCCGGTCGCCGTGTTTGTGAACTCGACTCCTACGTGAAAAATGGTGAATGGAACGCTGAAATTGGAAAAGAACACTTCGGACTAGATGTACACCATAGTACAATCGGTATTATCGGAATGGGACGCATTGGTGAAGCTGTCGCAAAACGAGCGAAATTCGGATTTGATATGAATGTTCTTTATTATAACCGTCGCCGTAAAGAAGAAGCAGAGCAAAAATTCGATGCTACATATTGTGATTTACAGACGCTACTAAAACAATCTGACTTTATTGTCCTTCTTACTCCACTAACAGATGAAACATATCATCTTATTGGAGAAAAGGAATTTTCATTAATGAAAGAAACTGCAATCTTCATTAATGCTTCTCGCGGAAAAACAGTAGATGAAGAAGCGTTAATCCATGCATTAACAGAAAAGAAAATCTTTGCAGCGGGCATCGATACTTTTACACAAGAGCCGATTCAAAAAGATAATCCGCTCTTATCATTACAAAATGTTGTGACTTTACCGCACATTGGGTCTGCAACTTTAAAAACTAGGCAGCAAATGGCAATGACAGCTGCTGAAAATTTAGTTGCAGGGTTACAAGGAGAAACACCGCCTAATATTGTTCGCAGATAATAATGAATAAACGAAAGGCAAGATGACATCGTCATCTTGCCTTTTTTTGTTAACATATTTTGTTTCTTGCGGGGAGATGATATGAACAAAAATCAATGGAGTGACAAAAAATGAACCATGAATGCAAATGCCCTTACTTCACTTTTTCCACTCGCGGGACTACTATTCATTACGAATTGTATGAACATAATACTAAAAAAGAACGACCTACTTTCGTACTCGTTCACGGCTTCCTCTCTTCCTCATTTAGCTATCGACGACTCATTCCTTTACTAACAAAGGAAGGTACAGTAATTGCCCTTGATTTACCACCATTCGGAAAAAGTGATAAATCTCATCTCTTTAAATATTCTTATCACAATTTAGCAGCTATTATTATCGATTTAATCGAACATTTATCTCTCTCGAATATTGTACTAGTTGGCCATTCTATGGGCGGACAAATTTCACTCTTTGTAAACCGACTACGCCCTGAATTAATTTCAAAGACGATTTTACTATGTAGCTCTAGTTATTTAGCACGCGCAAACTTACCTTTACTGTACTCCTCTTATTTACCATTCTTCCACTTATACGTGAAGAACTGGATTATTCGAAGGGGCATCGTCCATAACTTAATGAATGTCGTTCATGACCATTCATTAATTGACAATGAAATGATGGAAGGCTATGCTGCTCCTTTTTATGATGATCGTATATTCCCTGCTTTAACTCGAATGATAAGAGACCGTGAAGGTGACTTATCTTCAACTGAATTACAAAAAATCGAAACCCCAGTATTACTCATTTGGGGTGAAAAAGATCGCGTCGTCCCTGTACATGTAGGACACCGTCTCCATAAGGACCTACCTAATTCAACTTTCATTTCTTACGAAAATACAGGGCACCTACTACCTGAAGAAAAGCCAGATCATGTTTATGAAGAAATTATTACGTTTGCGGCGCAATAAAGTGAAGCTTTAATCCGTGGGGGTTTTTACGGGCAGTTTGATTTCTCGCCTAACCTCTTTGCTTCAACCGAATTTTGAGGCGGGAGTCTTACTGCCCGCAAATAGCGGGATAAAGTGAAGCTTTAATCCATCCTCACAAATGAAAATAAACAAAAAGGCTGTCGTAAATTCCGACAGCCTATAATGAACAACTTCCGCCTTCTTTTAGTACGAGTAACTCTACTGCTAATTTTTCGCATTTTTCAAGTGCAGGTACTTCTTCAAAAGACATAAAGTATATATGTTGAATCTTCTTTGCGATGTATTTCGGATCATCAAACACACTTACGACGTTTACAACATCGCTCGCTTCTGTTTCATAAAACTCCGGCCCCATTTGAAACGGATCCCAATTTTTCACAACCTCAATCATTTTGTCATATGCACCCATCTGCTTCCCGCCTTTTCACTTTTTAATGCTTTTCTTTATCGTATCACATCAGCTATTCTATAAGAAGAGTGAGAATTTTCATAACTTAACAGTTTGACAGAAGAAAGGAGCAAACATATGCAACTATTTCATAAAACGGTAAATCGTCGCGGAACGCATAGTACAAAATGGGATACATATAAAAATGAAGAGCTCATCCACGCTTGGATTGCCGATATGGATTTTGAAGTACCAAAACCAATTCAAACTGCATTACAAAAACGCACAGAACATCCTATTTTCGGCTATACACTTCCTCCTGAAAATATTGGGAATATCATTTGTAATTGGACGAAAAGCCAATACAATTGGGAAATACAAAAAGAATGGATTGTATTTAGCGCAGGTATCGTCCCAGCTCTTAGTACGAGCATACAAGCTATAACGAAAGAAGGAGAAGCCGTACTCGTACAACCTCCTATTTATCCACCATTTTTTGAAATGGTCAAAACAAATAATAGACAATTATGTGAGAGTCCCTTGTTTAAACAAAATGGCATATATAAGATAGACTTCGAGCATCTAGAAACTCAATTTAAACAAGGTGTAAAACTAATGCTTCTTTGCAGCCCTCACAATCCTATCGGGCGCGTTTGGACGAAAGAGGAGCTAACAAAACTCGGTACGTTATGTACGCAATATAATGTAACCGTTGTCGCGGATGAAATTCATGCCGATATTATTTATAGAGGCCATACTCATACACCGTTTGCTTCTTTATCTGAAGAATTAGCAGCACGCACTATTACTTGTATGGCTCCGAGCAAAACATTTAATATCGCTGGATTACAAGCATCAACCATTATTATTCCGAATGAAAATCTCCGTAATGCCTTTATGTCTATCCAACATAGACAAGGATTCCACGGATTAAATACATTTGCTTATACAGCAATGCAAAGTGCCTATACAGAATGTAATGATTGGCTAAATGAAATTCGATTGTACGTTGAAGATAACGCTCAATTTGCTTGTGAGTATATTCAAAATCACATACCATCTCTTTCTATAATTAAACCAGAAGGCAGTTTTTTACTGTGGATTGATTGTTCCCACTTGGACCTTTCTCAAAATAAACGAACAGCCTTGCTTGAAGAGAAAGGTAAAATCATCGTTGATCCTGGTGAGAAATACGGAACAGGTGGAGAAGCCCATATAAGAATTAACATTGGCTGTCCTAGATCTGTTTTAGAAGAAATTTTAAACAGACTACACCATACATTCTCATAACAAAAAAGGGGGCTATCCCAAAATGATTTTGAGATAGCCTCCTTTTTTTCGATAAATCGATATAATTCCACTTACTATCATGCGGTTTTACAACAAAATCTACCATTCAAGGTAGCTTCTATTTTTTCTTCATATCCGACACTTTTTTTACGATAACACCGCAAGCAATTCGGCCACCAGATTTACCCGTTGGTTGCGTCATACCATCATCAGCGTTTTCTGTAATAATAATAGACGCTCCATCTTTTCTATGAATCGTCGTTTTTCCTTCTTCAAGCGTTATATGCGGAGCATCGATTTCTGCTTTAATCTTTCCCGAACCGTCTGCAACTACGTTCGGTAAATCACCATTTTCTGCACCCTTCGGATTCAAGAGCCCATGTTTTTTATTATCCGGATTAAAATGATTCCCAGATGATTCGAAACGTGGCGCTTTACATTCTCCGATTTCATGCACATGTATCCCGTGTGGTCCTGGTGTAAAGCCTTCCGCTTTAATCGTAATTTTCACTCCACTTGTTTGCTGAACTACTTTTGCAGTCCCAACTTCATCACCTGAAGCATTATGTAATTTCACATCAATTTCTTTCGGCTTCCCTTGGTCACAACCCGCCATTAGAAATAATAAACAACAACTGAAAAAAAGCCGTCTTTTCATTCAATTCCCTCCAAAATGCTTTCTGCCCTTAGATTGTCCGAGCATAGAGGGAAACATACAAAAATGAATTACCGTTTCTTTTCAGCTAAAAGCTTTTCTTCTACTTTCTGTAATCGCTCTGCTTCTCGTTTTGATACACGAATAAACATACGCCACGTAGCAACCGCACCGATGATAAATAGAACGCAAACAATACCTGGAATAATATACTCCGTTTTATCTTCAGGAAAATATAAAGGCATCATATAGAACACTCCTTATCAGGGAATTTATGAAAAAAATCAACATCAGAATTTTCTGTTATATTATTTTAAATTATAGTTGAAGCCTGTCATATTCTCAAGGACATTCAAAAATCAACTAATTTCTTTGACTCCTTCTTATACTTTCCTTACTATAAACTTGAGGTGAAAAATATGAGAGAAACATTTGAAATTGGTGAAATTGTTACTGGTATTTATAAAACTGGAAAATACATCGGCGAAATTACAAATAGCCGTCCTGGCAGTTACGTCGTAAAAGTATTAGCTGTTTTAAAACATCCGGTGCAAGGTGATTTACATAATGTAAAACAGGCTGACGTACCATTCTTCCATGAAAGACGCGCTTTAGCTTTTCGTGAACAGACGAACATTCCAGAGCAAATGGTGAAGAAATATGAAGGGGAAATTCCGGATTATACAGAGTCACTAAAATTAGCATTAGAAACTCAAATGAATTCATTTTCTGAAGATGATTCACCTTTTGCGGGGCGTAGTCTAGAAACACTTCAGCAATTGAAGCGAGATTACAAACTTTAAAAAACAAAACGACCAAATTACATATTTTGCAATTTGGTCGTTACTGTGTACTCACTTTCTTTAACACTTTCGAAAAATCAACAAGTTCCCCTAATGTCGGAGGTGCTGGTTTGACTAAATACTCTTTATCTTTTTCTACTAACTTAAAAATATTATATGTCGTCATCGCATCATCAAGCGCACAATGATGCTTTCCTGTTCCTGCTTTTCCATACGCCTCAATTGCCTTCCACAGCCCTGTTTGATTTCTCTCTCCAAAAAACTTCTTATACTCAAGCGATAAATCACGACACTGTCCAAAGAATGGAAATTCTACTCCCGCCATTTCACAGTTATGCTTTAAGACTTTCATATCCATATTTCCCCACGTTACAATTGTCGGTCTACCACTCTTTTCATATTCTGCAAGTTTCTCAACAAGTTCATGAAAAGAAATTCCTTTGTCCACTACTTCCTGTTTAATTCCTAAAAATTTTTTACATCGATCCGTTAAAGACGGAAATGTTTTCGGTCTAATATGCGATGAATACGTATCTTCCACCTTACAACCAACAACTGAAACGAGTCCGACCTCAATAATTTCTGGGAAAAAACCTTTTGGCTTTTTTCTATGCTGGGGCATCGTAAACTCAAAGTCTAAAAACAAAAATCGTTGTTCATCCATACGATCCCTTCCTTATCATATTTGTCATTCCTTTCTATTTGACACTCCTACACGAACAAGCTCGAATGCTGATTCGATTTTAAATATTCAGATTGGATGTATCTTATATATATGTCAGATGCCCACAAATATTTTTAAAAATAAGAAAAAATGACCTATGCAGAAAATATGACAAAATAAACCCTTTCATTTACATCCGCCATTTTTCTACTTTATAATGACGTTATGTGTGTTTCATCTAGTTAATTTTTTGACACACTAAGAAAAGTGAATGAAAGGAGATGAGAGTTTTGCACGAAACAACGCAAGAACTCGCAAACTGGCAGTATTATTTCGCTATCGCAGTCTTTTTAATTACATATGCCATTATTATTTCTGAAAAAATTAACCGTGCTGTCATCGCACTTCTTGGTGCAGCATTCATGGTAATTGCAGGGGTCGTTGACTTACACAATGCCTTTACGAAACATATTGAATGGGGAACAATTACATTACTCATCGGTATGATGATACTGGTAAACATTACAAGTAAGTCAGGTGTCTTCCAATACGTTGCCATTAAAGCCGCAAAAGGAGCACAAGGAAATCCAATTAAAATTTTAATTTCACTTTCCTTACTTACCGCGCTTGGCTCCGCATTTTTAGATAACGTTACAACAGTACTTCTTGTTGTTCCAGTTACTTTATCTATTACGCGCATCTTGCAAGTAAATCCTGTCCCATATTTACTTTCTGAAATTATTTTTTCAAATATCGGAGGAACAGCAACATTAATTGGTGATCCACCAAATATTATGATTGGTTCTGCAAATAAGCATTTAGATTTCAATGCTTTCTTATTCAACTTAGCACCTATCGTAATCATCATTATTGCTGTTACGGCAACAATGCTTTACTTCATGTACCGTAAGCAATTAATTGCTGATCCTGTACAAATTAAAAAGTTAATGAGCTTAGATGAAAAACAATACATTAAAGACCCAGTATTAATGAAGAAATCTTTAACAGTACTTGGCCTTACTATTGTAGGCTTCATGACTCATTCTATTTTCCATATTGATGCAGCTATCATCGCCTTAACTGGCGCTACTGTACTTATGTTAATCGGTGTGAAAGAACATGAAATTGAAGAGGTATTCGCAAGTGTAGAGTGGGTAACAATCTTCTTCTTCGCGGGACTATTCGTACTCGTTGGAGGACTTATCGATATCGGGCTTATCAAAATGTTAGCTCAAAAAGTAATTGGAATAACAGGCGGAGATATTTCTCACGCATCTATCCTTATTTTATGGGTATCTGGTATCGCCTCTGCAACAATCGATAACATTCCATTCGTTGCAACAATGATTCCACTTATTAACGATATGGCAGTTGGGCTAGGTTTATCACCTTCTGACGCACAAATTGACGTACTATGGTGGGCATTAGCATTAGGTGCTTGCTTAGGTGGAAACGGAACATTAATCGGGGCTTCTGCTAACGTAATCGTAGCCGGAATCGCAAGTCGTGAAGGACATAAATTCAGCTACATGGAATTCCTTAAAGTCGGCTTCCCAATTATGATCGTTTCATTAATCATTTCTCACATTTACATTTACTTACGCTATCTTATGTAGTAGAAAAAAGCGCCCTGCTCAGCAGGGCGCTTTCGTTCTTTTTTCAGCATATCCGAATTATTATAGAATCAAATATATCGACCGCAGGGCAACTTTGATACGCCTACTCGTTATACCTCACCGGCTCATTCCGAATAATGAACAAATGAATCGGCAAGAAAACCGAAAACGTGATTGTATGAATGATCGTAAATAGTATGGAATTCGTTCCGTATCTATCCAAAATAGCATAGATAAGATAAATAGACAGTACAAGTGATACAGCTGTTGCTAATATATATAGAATTGGTACGAAATTAAAGATGAAGCATCCAACATATATGCCAAATACTTTCCACCCTGCTTCTTCTTTCAAGAAATCTGGTAATTTATCTTTCGCTAAATCACCCCATATCTTACTATTTATAAACGGAATAAAAGCAAGAACACCATCAGTTGCACCATCATTTTTCGCCATCGTATAAAGTGCAAAAGCCGTTAACAAATACGAAATAATTGCCCAAATTATTATAACAAGCATAAACGCAAAACTAAGAGCAAAGAAACCTGCTAGTACGCCTTGATCTTCCATCTTATCCTCTCCTCTCTCTTCTCAACATATTGCATTACAGTGCAAGTTATGTTTTAAAATTTAACCAAACTCTTTGTATAATAAGAAGAGAAAGATAATGAGAGAGGAGCACATACCTATGCATCCATTTGTAAAGGCATTACAAGAGCATTTTACAGCAAATCAAAACCCAGCAAAAGCAGAACCGATGGCACGTTATATGAAAAATCACTTCCCGTTTCTCGGTATTCAAACACCTGAAAGACGACAATTATTGAAAGACGTTATTCAAATACATACTCTCCCAGATAAAAAAGACTTCCAAATTATCGTACGTGAGCTTTGGGATTTACCAGAACGTGAATTTCAGGCAGCTGCACTTGATATTATGCAAAAATATAAAAAGCATATAAACGAAACTCATATCCCATTTTTAGAAGAACTTATTGTCACAAAATCTTGGTGGGATTCTGTTGATAGCATCGTCCCTACATTTTTAGGTGCTATCTTTTTAAAACATCCAGAATTAATTTCTGTATATATTCCAAAATGGATTGCATCAGAAAACATATGGTTACAACGTGCCGCTATTTTATTCCAGCTGAAATATAAACAAAAAATGGATGAAGAACTCCTTTTCTGGATTATCGGTCAACTACATTCCTCAAAAGAATTTTTCATTCAAAAAGCAATTGGCTGGGTCCTTCGCGAATATGCAAAAACAAAACCAGATGTAGTATGGGAATACGTTCAAAACAACGAACTCGCTCCATTAAGTAAACGCGAAGCAATTAAGCACATTAAGCAAAATTACGGAATAAATAACGAAAAAATAGGCGAGACTCTATCCTAGATGGGCACGTTCCTCTATTGAGATTTAAAAAAGAACGTGTTAAAATATGTTCATTATTATTAATATAAGTAGCGATGACGGACTTATAAGTACTTGCATAAAAAGCGATTCAGGGATAGTGAAAGCCTGAAGCTGCGAGGAAACGGCAGTCTCGAGCAATACGTGATAAAGTGGATGCACATTTTGTGTATCAACTAGGGTGGAACCGCGGGCAAACGCTCGTCCCTAGGCGATTAAGCCTTGGGACGAGCGTTTTTTTATGTTTTTTAAAGCATATATTGCTCGTTTCCAAAGTACCCATCACGTCATCGCAAATACGTTAACTTTCAAAAGGAGGATTTTATTATGTATTCAATGGAACAAGTTGTAAACTTAGCGAAACATCGCGGTTTCGTTTTCCCTGGTTCTGAAATTTACGGTGGTCTTGCAAACACATGGGATTACGGTCCACTTGGAATCGAATTAAAAAATAACGTCAAAAAAGCTTGGTGGAAAAAATTCATTCAAGAATCTCCACACAACGTTGGTTTAGATGCTGCTATTTTAATGAACCCAAAAACTTGGATCGCTTCTGGTCACGTTGGTAACTTTAATGATCCAATGATCGACTGTAAAAAATGTAAAGCTCGTCACCGTGCTGACAAATTAATTGAAGATGCATTAGACGCAAAAGGCATCGAAATGGTCGTTGACGGTCTTACTTTCGACCAAATGGCTGACTTAATGAAAGAACATGAAGTAAAATGCCCAGATTGCGGTAGCCAAGAATTCACGGAAATCCGTCAGTTCAACTTAATGTTCAAAACATTCCAAGGTGTTACAGAGTCTAGCACAAACGAAATCTTCCTTCGTCCTGAAACTGCACAAGGTATTTTCGTAAACTTTAAAAACGTACAACGCTCTATGCGTAAGAAACTTCCATTTGGTATCGGCCAAATCGGTAAAAGTTTCCGTAACGAAATCACACCTGGTAACTTCACATTCCGTACACGTGAATTCGAACAAATGGAACTTGAATTCTTCTGTAAGCCTGGTGAAGATTTAGAGTGGTTCGCATTCTGGCGTGAAACTTGTAAAAACTGGTTACTTTCACTTGGTATGACTGAAGAAAGCATGCGTCTTCGTGACCACGGTGAAGACGAATTATCTCACTATAGTAACGCGACAACTGATATTGAATTCAGATTCCCATTCGGTTGGGGCGAACTATGGGGCGTTGCATCTCGTACAGATTTCGATTTAAAACGTCATATGGAACACTCTAACGAAGACTTTAACTATATCGATCCACAAACGAATGAGCGTTACGTACCTTACTGCATCGAGCCATCTCTAGGTGCAGACCGTGTAACATTAGCATTCTTATGTGATGCATATGAAGAAGAGCAATTAGAAAACGATTCTCGTACAGTTCTTCGTTTCCACCCTGCTTTAGCACCATATAAAGCAGCTATCTTACCATTATCTAAAAAGCTATCTGAAGGTGCTACTGAAGTATTCGCAGAACTAGCTCAAGACTTCATGGTAGACTTTGATGAAACTGGTTCTATCGGTAAACGTTACCGTCGTCAAGACGAAATCGGTACTCCATTCTGTATCACATACGACTTCGACTCTGTTGAAGACAAAGCTGTTACAGTACGTGACCGTGACACAATGGAACAAGTTCGTATGCCAATTAGCGAACTAAAAGGTTTCTTAGAGAAGAAAATCCAGTTCTAATTATAAAGTGAAACTTTAATCAGTGGAGGTTTTGTTCATCCCCCCACTGATTATTAGCCTTCACCAATCGGGCTTTTACGGGCAGTTGATCTCCCACCTAACTTCTTTGCTCCACCTGAATTTTGAGGTGGGAGTTTTACTGCCCGTTAATGCGGGATAAAAAAAGAGGCAGCTCATCAGAGCTGCCTCTTTTCTATTTTTCACGTTTTTCTTTAATTGCTACTGTACATCTTGATATGCATAGTAAATCATCATTTTCATCAATGATGCGAATATCCCAAACCATTGTCGATTGTCCTCTATGTATCGGTGTTCCAATTGCTGTTACAATTCCATCTTTCTTTGAGCGAATATGATTTGCATTAATTTCTAATCCGAAACAAATACATTTTTCTTGATCAATTAAATTGTATGAACCAACACTTGCCACAGTTTCTGCTAATGCAACAGATGCACCGCCATGTAAAAATCCAAACGGCTGATGCGTACGTTCATCAACAGGCATTGTAGCAACTACTTTATCCTCTGTCATTTCTAACAACTCAATTCCAAGCGAATCCATTAAAGTTTTTGACATATCGTTTTCAACCTCTCTCCCTTTAGATCAAATGTATAATTTTACCTGTTTAATTTCAAACTACCTATAACACTTATATAAGGAGGTTTCACCTAAATGAAACAGAAATTTTGCATACTATTGCTTATGTTCTCCTTGCTGACTATTGTACCAAATTGTGCAATAGCAGCCAAAGCATCCAACCTGACAATCAATGTTAAGACTGTAACGCAAAAAGGTAAGAAACCTTATATAGAATATCAAATTAATAGGCCTTCCTTTCACAACTTTTCTGATTCGAAATTTCAAAATAAGCTGAATTCCTATTACAAAAACTCTACTACTAAATTTAAAAGTAAATTAGAAAAAGAAGCGAAGAAATATTATGAAGAAACAGAAGGATCTAGCACACCTTTTCATCCATACGTTGCAAATGTTGACTATAAAGTAGCTTTAAACAAACCACCTTTCCTAAGTCTATATGTGAATTACTATCAATATACAGGCGGAGCGCACGGACTGTATACGTGGAAGGCAAATACATTTGATTTAAACGAAAAAAAATTATTACACTTAGACGATTTATTTCAACAAGAGGATACATATAAAGAAATAATTCGCACAGAGATTGTAAGACAAATTAAACAAAATGAAAGCATTTATTTTCCTGATGCAGTCGAAAAAGTAACGGGCACTAAAAAGTTTCACTACTTTTTAGAACCCGATAATCTTGTGATTTATTTCCCTTTATATGAAATTGCTCCTTATTCAAGCGGAATTCCGCAGTTTCGTATTCCATACACATTGCTTAGAGACTATTTAAAGCCTTCTTATCAAAATATTTTGATTGACAACAAGTAAATATTTTCGCTACGATAATGTTAACCTAAACACAACTGGAGGTTAACATTATGAAGAAGCTTCATGTTTTAGATTTAGCATTAGCTGCCATGTTCGTCGCTCTTATGGCTATTGGTGCAAATATTGTATCGTGGGCACCATTCTTACAAATAGCGGGCATTCCATTATCTATGCAACCGTTTTTCGCAATTTTAGCAGGTCTTCTTCTCGGGAGTAGACTTGGGGCATTATCAATGACTGTTTACATGCTTGTTGGAGTAGCAGGTGCGCCAATCTTCGCTAACTTCAAAGCTGGATTTGGAGCACTTTTAGATCCTACTGGTGGTTTTATTATCGCATTTATTATCGTTGCTTACGTATCAGGAAAACTAGTAGAACAAAAAGAACGACCAACATTCAGCACCTTTGCAATTTCTTCTTTCGTCGGAATCATTTTAACGTATATTATCGGTACTACTTATATGTACGGGGCAGTCAATATTTTCATGGGTGGTAATATGAGTTATAAAGCTGCCTGGATGATTATGATGTGGTTCGCAGTAAAGAATATTGCGTTTACAATTATCGGCGCTATTATCGCACCTCGCATATACTATGCTGTACGTCGTTCCGCTTATCAGCATTCTCATTCGACGATTTCATAATAAACAAGGAGCTGTTCCTATAGGAACAGCTCCTTGTTTATTATATTAAGACTCTTGCTTCATTTGCTCGTCTAAAACTTTCTTCATCATTACTAGCATATCATCACGTAATTCTGGGTGCTGCAATGCCATTTCAATTGTCGTTTGAACGAATCCTAATTTTTCACCAACGTCATAACGCTTTCCTTCAAAATCATATGCAAATACACGTTGAATTTCATTTAAGCTTTGAATTGCATCCGTTAACTGAATTTCGCCACCCGCTCCAACTTGTTGCTGTTCCAAGAACATAAAGATTTCAGGAGTTAAAATGTAACGTCCCATAATCGCTAAGTTTGAAGGCGCAGTACCTTGCGCTGGTTTTTCAACGAATTTACGAACTTGATAACGACGTCCCTCTTGCTCTAACGGATCAATAATTCCGTAGCGATGTGTTTCTGCTTCAGGAACAGTTTGTACACCAATAACAGAAGAAAGTGTTTTGTCATACTCGTCCATTAATTGACGTAAACATGGTTTTTCAGCTTGAACGATATCATCGCCTAATAATACTGCAAACGGCTCATCACCAATGAATTTACGTGCGCACCAAACAGCATGTCCTAATCCTTTTGGTTCTTTTTGTCGAATGTAATGGATATCTACCATTTTAGAAGAAGCTTGTACTTTTTCAAGTAACTCATACTTTTTCTTCTCTAATAAGTTTTGCTCTAATTCAAATGCGTTATCAAAATGATCTTCGATAGAGCGCTTTCCTTTACCAGTAACGATAATAATATCTTCGATGCCTGATTTTACTGCTTCTTCTACGATGTATTGAATTGTTGGTTTATCTACAATTGGAAGCATTTCTTTTGGCATTGCTTTCGTTGCTGGTAAAAAGCGTGTTCCTAATCCCGCTGCCGGGATAATTGCTTTTCTCACTTTTTTCATGACAAATACCCTCGCTTTTCATTCTAATTCTCTTAGTAAAGTGCAAATTTATAACACTCGCTCGTAATAATCCTCTACATCAAACAAAACTACATGAAAAGAGGAGGCCGTTCTCCGTTCTCCTCTTTTCCTATCAGTAGCATTCTATTCTATTATAAACGATTCATAATATCTTCTTTAATAGTAAGTAACTTTTGTTCACTATTTTGTAAGGAATCATCTTGTACACCAAAGTAGAATTTAATTTTCGGCTCTGTTCCAGATGGACGTAAGCAGAACCAAGAACCATCTTCTAATTGATATTTTAACACATTTGATTTCGGTAAGTGAATCTCTTCCTTATTTCCATCTTGTAACGTTGTAACGATGCTTTCTTTATAATCCTCAACTGCAACGACTGTTAAACCAGCTACTTCTTTCGGAGGATTCTCACGGAATGTTGCCATCATCTTTTGAATCTGTTCGGCACCATCTTTTCCTTTTAACGTTAACGATACAAGGTCCTCACGGAAGAACCCATACTTCTTAAATACTTCTAGCAGACCATCGTATAACGTTTTACCTTGTGATTTGTAGTATGCAGCTACTTCACATGCAAATAGGACGGATTGCACCGCATCTTTATCACGGCAGAATGAACGGATTAAATAACCGTAGCTTTCCTCATAACCGAATTGGAATTCATATTGTCCGCTTTCTTCATACTGTTTAATTTTTTCGCCGATAAATTTAAATCCAGTTAACGTATCAACTGTATCTAAACCGTATGCTTTTGCGATTGTACGGCCAATTTCAGACGTTACGATTGTTTTTAAAACAACACCGTTTTCTGGAAGCGTTCCGTTTTCCTTCTTTTGTGATAATAAGTAATCAAGCATTAATGCACCTGTTTGGTTACCAGTTAATACTTGGAACTCACCATCGTGATTGCGAACTGCTACACCTAGACGGTCTGCATCAGGATCTGTTGCGATTAACACGTCTGCGCCTACTTTTTCACCGTCGCGAATTGCATACTCAAACGCTGCATGCTCTTCTGGGTTTGGTGATTTTACTGTAGAGAAATTTGGATCTGGTAACTCTTGCTCTTTTACAACTGTTACATCTGTAAATCCAACTTCTTCTAAACCACGGCGTACCGAAATATTTGATGTTCCATGCAATGGTGTAAAGACGATTTTTAAATCTTTTCCTACTTCTTTCACCATCTCTTTATTAATAATGACATTGTTCAATTCTGCTGCATAAGCATCATCTACTTCTTGTCCAATTATATGTAATAAACCGTCAGCTTTTAATTGCTCAACATCAGCAACTTCAACTGTTAATTCATTCTCTACTGCATTTACGTAGCTAATTAACTCATCAGCTTCTTTTGGAGGCAATTGTCCACCATCGTCACCATATACTTTATAACCATTATATTCAGGCGGATTATGGCTTGCCGTAAGAACGATTCCACTTGCTGTATGTAAATGACGAACTGCGAAAGAAAGCACTGGTGTTGGACGTAAGCTTTCAAATACATATGTTGTAATACCGTGTGCACCAAGAGTAGCAGCTACTTCCATTGCGAATTCAGGTGATTTATGACGAGAATCATATGCGACAACAACACCGCGTTTTTTCGCTTCTTCACCTAAGTTTTCAATAAACATAGCTAATCCTTTTGTTGCTTTACGAACTGTATATACATTTAAACGGTTCGTACCAGCACCAAGTTCACCACGCATACCACCTGTGCCGAACTCTAGATTTTTATAAAAGCTATCCTCGATTTTCTTCTCATCTTGCTTCATGTTTTCTAGCTGTTCTTTTAATTCTGCGTCTAATTCTGCATATGAAAGCCAGCGACTAAATTCTTGTTTCCAATTCATACTTCCATCTCCTCTCGCCTGTCGTACCTTCATTATATGAAAAAAACAACCTGAATCTCAATATTTTTTAAAATCTAGCAGGATTTTACTATAAATATTTGTATACACTATGGTTAAATACTCCACCAAAGGGAATGAGGATTATGCAAGAATGGGGCTTGTCAGAAGAGCTCAAAATAAAAACAAAGCAGATGATTGAAATTGCTGAAAAAGAATTATCAAACATGAAGCATGCAATCGATAAAGAAGATGAATGTATTTTATGTAAAATGGAAGATATTCATCATATGTTAACAAATGTACAGACGTTAGCAGCTACATATTATATTCAAGCATATTTATCACCTTATACGGAAAGTTCACATTTCATCACTACAGCTGTCCAACATTTAAGCGCTCGAAAACACGGTGCTCTTATTATTGTGGAACGAAGTGACGCTCTTGATTCTTTCATTCAAACTGGAACGACATTAAACGCACACTTAACCGCGCCACTACTTGAATCGATTTTTTATCCAGGGAACCCTCTTCATGACGGAGCCGTTCTCATTAAAAATAATCATATTGTCTCAGCAGCTAATATTCTCCCATTAACAAAAAGCATGGAAATCAATCCTGAGCTAGGAACACGTCATAGGGCCGCAATTGGCTTATCCGAGAAAATTGATGCACTTATATTAGTTGTCTCTGAGGAAACAGGGCGTACTTCATTCGCATTAGGCGGGACGTTATATACGATTTCTTTATAGGACGAATCTTTCACTATATAGCACTTTTTGGAACGGTAAAATAATAAATGAAATTATATGAACCGTAACTCCAAATATATCGACGTTTCGACAAGGAGTATCGACTTACCGACAAAAACTTACAATAGTCATACCATATCAATAAGAAAAGGCTATCCCAAAAATTTGAGACAGCCTTTTCTTCAAAAATTATTCTTCTCCGAAACGCTCAACAAGTGTTGCAAGTGTACGCACCATTGCACCTGTTGCTCCAGATGGTCCTAAATCATGTGCTCCTGATGTTTCAGATGTTCCAGCGATGTCTAAGTGTACCCATGGTGTTTCTTCTGCAAATTCACCAATGAATGTCCCAGCCATAACCGCATGTCCTTCACGGCCTGGTGAGTTATTTAAATCAGCAAATTTACTGTTTTTGACACGTTCTTTATCACGTTCAAAAATCGGCAATTGCCAAATTGGCTCATCCGTTTCCATAGAAGCCTCTAACACTTGTTCAAACAATTCTTCATTATTTGTCATCGCGCCTGTTGTATGATTTCCAAGTGCAACAATTACACCGCCTGTTAATGTTGCAACATCAACTAAGTAATTTGCGCCAAGTTTCTTCGCATACGTAATACCGTCAGCTAACGCTAGGCGACCTTCTGCATCTGTATTTAATACTTCAATTGTTTTTCCGCTCATAGATGTAATAACATCATCTGGCTTAAATGCTGTACCACTTACAACGTTGTCAGTTGATGGAATAACAGCAATTACATTTTGCTCGGGGCGAAGTTCACCGATGATCTCCATCGCGCCAAGAACAGCTGCAGCTCCGCCCATATCACCTTTCATACCAACCATGCCTTCACGTGGCTTTAAAGAATAACCGCCTGTATCATATGTAATCCCTTTTCCAACAAATCCAATTACATCTTTCCACTCTTCTTTTCCTTTATAAATAAGAGCGATCATTTTTGGAGGTTCAGTAGATCCTTGGTTTACTGCAAGTAATGCACCCATACCAAGCTCTTCCATCTCTTCTTTCTCAAGAACCTTATAATCCATATCGTATTTTTCTGCTAATTCAACTGCATACTCAGCAAGCTTTGTCGCTGTTAATACGTTTGGCGGCATATTTACAAGCGTACGAGCTGAATTCGTTGCACGTCCATGTACGTATCCTACCGTTAATGCTGCTTCAATTTCTTGTGCATCTTCTGCTGTAATAGCCGTAAACTTCTCTAATTCTACACGATCCTTTTTATCTGTTTTATACGTTTGTAATTCATATGTACCAAGACCTTGTACTTCTGCCGCAATATGAGCTACATCAATCGCATCTAATTTATCTGTCACGAAAGAATCAAGTAAGATTGCTGCATCTTGTACTTTTGCTGCTTGTAACGCTTTAAACGCCTTACCAAGAGCCGCACGTAACGTTTCTGTTGTATATGACTCTTTCTTACCTAAACCAACAAAATAATAACGTTTAACATTTGTTTTTCCTAAGCTATGTACTTTTGAAATGGCTTTCTTCTTAGTTGAAAGTTCTTTTTCTTCTAATAAAACTTGTAATTGTCCTTCAAACGCTTTATCCAGTTCTTGTACAAAGCTACTCGTTTTATCTTCTTCAAATAAGGAAACAATTACCGCTTCATGACTTACTAATTCTTTTTGTACTTGAAACATGTTCAGACCCCCTAAATTTCTCTACGTCCATTATAACTTTATTTTCGATAAAATGCGACAATTCTAAATTCTGTCATTTCATATAAAGTGAAACTTTAATCAGCCCGCACCAATCGGGCGTTTACGGGCAGCAGGGCTCCCCCCTAACTTCTTTGCCCTAGCTGAATTTTGAGGTGGGAGTTTTACCGGCCGCAAATAGCAGGATAAAGATGCTATCTCCAATATCTTCTATGGTGAAATAAGACAAGAAAAAAGTCTAGCGTTATTGCCACTAGACTATCTTTGTTTTAAATATTGTCCACGAAACACTTGCATCGTTTCGTCTTGATTTAACATCGTTAACTCTTCTTCCGAAAACTTGCCATTTCCTATTTTCACTATATACACATTTACTTTTTTCTTACCCCATTGGCTATAAACATCTTTCACCGTATCATAATATAAATCGAGACGATTTCCTTTTATAGCACCGCCCTTATCAGCCACAACACCATATCCGTAACCTGGCACGAATAGAATTGTCCCAAGCGGGAATACGCGTAAATCGGCAGCGATTGTGGAATATAAATCCCTTTTTGCTTTAACACCTGAATATGTAATGCCATACTCTGGATGCCCCGCCCTCTTTCCAGTTGACTCTATACCTGATGTATAACCAGTTGCAGTCATTTCTATAACACGATATTTAGACCAGTCATTTGCCTGCTCTAAAGCATTTATCACTTCTTTACTCGGAGCAACTTTTTTCTCAATCTCTGCTGCATGTACTTCTTTTACACTTGTTCCTTCATATGATTTTATAATCTCTAATAAAGAAACTCCTGTGAAAGCCTGCCATGTTACGCATAATGCGAATGCAAGTAAACAAGTCATCATAATGCGAATACAATATCGTTTTAACATTTTTATATTCCACACTCCTTCATCGTTAATCATTCCCTATACGATGAAGGAATATGCAAAAAAATAATCTCCAAATTGATTGGAGATTAAAACATTTGATATCCACTTTTTCGAAGTTTTTTAATTATGATTCCTGCTAAAGCAGCACCTACTAATCCAGTAGATAGAATAAACACATCTGCGTGTCCTAAATGCGATACACTTGTCCCAAATGAAGAAAATGTTTCTTTTGGCTTTGAAAAATAGTCCCATACACTCGCTTTATTAATAATAAGCATACAAATAATCGGATATACAATAACCATTACCCACGTAGCTCGCAAAATCATGTTGAGTAAAAATCCAATTCCAAAAAATAAAATAAAGAACAACATCATTGAAATAAGTAGTACCGGTATACTCACTTCTTCTCCCTCTCCTTCGCATACGCCGTAAACACATGATAAGCCGTATAACCAAATTGCTCTCCTGGATTTAATGTTTTGTCCATTTCAAAATGCGACTCTGCTCTTCCTTCTAATAAATATTTGATGAGTACAGAAGTATTTTGATCATCTGCAATATTTTCCGGATGTAAAAAAGCTACTTCCGACAATTCTTTCTCCTGTACAATAACGTCTTCTCCCTCTGGTTCTAGAAGAAAAATAATCATATTATCACTAATTTCATTATGAATAACACCTGAGCGAATACCAATGATCCCCTTTACATGAGCAACAATGCCTGTCTCTTCCAATATTTCACGTTTCACAGCTTCATCAACAGTCTCGCCTTCATTAACAAAACCAGCAGGTAAAGACCATTGCCCTTTCAATCCACCGTATTTTTTCTTAACGAATAGCCATCTCCCATCTTCTGTAGCTACTAAGCCACTGACAGCTAACCACACTTTCCCTCGCTTCCCCATGATGTAACCTCCTCCATCAAAACGAACAGAATATTCTTTCTTTTTGTTTATTATACTATATTTTCAATACGAAAAAAGCAGAAACAGCTCATAGCCGTTTCTGCTTTTTCTACTATATATTAAAAGAACTTCAATTTACCTTTTTTAAGAACTAATAAAGGTCCGCCTAGTAAGAATAAGTAACGGTTGTCAATTACTTTCTTCATGAATGAAGCTTTCCAACCTGTTAACTTTTTGCCCATAACAACGCCCATTGCATCGTCATGACCTAATGAACATACAGATCCTTTATTATCAAATGCGAACTTTTTCATTTCACCTTTGCCGCGAACTAACACAGTTAAATTGTGTGCAATATTATAACCTTCTTGAATTGCAATCTGTGCTGTTGGTGGGTATGGACGGTTAATTTCTTCGTTGATGATTAACGCTGCATCACCAACCATGAATACATCTTCATGACCTGGAGCGTGCATGTACTCATCCACTTTAATACGTCCGCGCATTGCTTCAAATCCAGACTCTTCCACAATACCATTACCACGAACACCTGCAGCCCAAACTACAGTTTCAGATTTAAGAAGTTCAGCATCATCACCGTTTGCAACGATAATACCTTCTTCAGTTGCTTCCTTAATTGCTGTACCGATGCGGAATTCTACACCTTTTTTCTCAAGTTGTTTTACAGCGTACTCTACTAATGCTGGATCGAAACCAGGAAGTGCTGTTGGAGCAGCTTCTACACAGATGATACGTGCTTTTTCACGTGGAACATCATACTCTTTGCAAAGTTCAGGAATACGGTTTGCAAGCTCACCTACGTACTCGATACCAGTAAATCCAGCGCCACCAACAACGATTGTTACTAACTCATCACGTTTTTCAGTCGCATATTGAGCGAATTTTTCTTCCATATGCTCACGAATTTGACGAGTTGCATTAATGTTAGTGATTGAGAATGCATGCTCTTTTAATCCTTTAATTCCGAACGTTTCTGATTCGAAACCAAGACCGATTACTAAGTAATCATACTCTAATTCACCATCTTTTAAGATAATACGTTTTTCAGCAGCTTTAATCTCTACTACTGTATCTTGTACAAAGTTCACTTTATTTGTATCGATAACGTCTTGAATATCTAGACAGATTTTATCATCTTGTAATGTACCAGCTGCACTCTCATGTAACCAAGTTGCTTGGTAGTGATAGCTGTTGTTGTTTACTAACGTAATTTCAGCTTCACTTACAGATAATGTTTTTTGCAGACGAACAGTCGTAATCATCCCGCCATAACCTGCACCTAAAACTACGATTTTTGGAGTCTTCACTAAATCACAACCCTTTTCTTTATATAATAGTAATAAAAAATAATACCAAGTACTAAAAACTCTATTTGTCAAGAATGTGGAATTTATCACATTCTATATCATAACAAAACGCAGTCAAAAAATCGTACGAAATTTGTCATAGAAATTTAACATAATACTTCCCTATATTAGTCGGTTTCATTCCATAATTCAAGCACCTAGAGAATTATCAATATTTTAAAATAACATAGCGTTTTCAAGGGTTTTTTAGCCTTTTTTTCATGTATTTTCCTTTCGCTATATTTTATACAATTCTAAAACATCTATGCGCAAACTTACTTATTATTCAGTCGTTTCCAGAAGTATTATTAACTGAAATATGCTATCATTTATTTGAAAGTGTCATCATTTGCAGGATTTTCATGTACATATGAACAATATATGAAATCAATATTAAAATTCCATCATCTATAGGGGGAATGAAAATGACAGAAAATCAAAAAGTTTACGACATAACGATTATTGGTGGTGGCCCAACAGGACTATTCACCGCATTTTATGGCGGAATGAGACAAGCAAGTGTAAAAATTATTGAAAGCTTACCTCAACTTGGAGGGCAATTATCCGCACTATATCCCGAAAAATATATTTATGATGTAGCTGGATTCCCAAAAGTGCGCGCACAAGAGTTAGTTGATAACTTAAAAGAACAAATGAAAAAGTTCGATCCAACTGTTTGCTTAGAAGAAGCTGTTGATACGCTTGAAAAACAAGCTGACGGTATATTTAAACTTGTTACAAATAAACAAACTCACTACTCTAAATCTGTCATTATTACTGCTGGTAATGGTGCTTTCCAACCACGCCGCTTAGAATTAGAAGGCACAGCAAAATATGAAAAGAAGAACTTACATTATTTCGTTGATGATATGAATAAATTTGCTGGAAAACGCGTCGTTGTATTCGGCGGTGGTGACTCAGCAGTAGATTGGACAATGATGTTAGAACCGATTGCGGACAAAGTTACAATTGCTCATCGCCGCGATAAATTCCGTGCACATGAACATAGCGTAGAAAGCTTAATGAATTCCCGTGCAGAAGTAAGCACACCTTACGTTCCAGTTGAACTTATCGGTGATGATACTATTGAACAAGTTGTTCTTCAGCACGTAAAAACAGAAGAAAAAATTATCATCGATGTTGATGACGTAATCGTAAACTACGGCTTCGTTTCTTCACTTGGTCCAATTAAAAATTGGGGCTTAGATATTCAAAAGAGCAGCATCCTCGTGAACTCAAAAATGGAAACAAATATTCCTGGCATTTACGCTGCTGGTGACATTTGTACATATGAAGGAAAAGTAAAACTCATTGCTTGCGGCTTTGGTGAAGCACCGACAGCAGTAAACAATGCAAAAGCTTACTTCGATCCAAACGCAAAACTTCAACCAATGCATAGCTCAAGTATGTTTTAATATAGAAATGAAAAGAGCTCCTTTTACATGAAAGGAGTTCTTTTGTTATAAAGATCCCTAATCCAAATTACCTCTCTTTCTTCACAGCTATGTACTTTAGAAAAAAATACCACATACTCCTAAAATATGTTACAATAAAACAGAACGTACGTTTCATTCAATGGAGGGGAATTTTATCATGAAAGAACCTATTATCATTAAGAAAGAAGCTTTCCAAGCAATCGGCGTTTCTATTACGACGACAAATGAGAAAGAAGCATCTACTGAAGGAAAAATCCCACAACTTTGGAACCAATACTTCCAAGAACAAATCATGCATCACATCCCAAATCAACAAACCAAAGAAACATTCGCTTTCTACTCAAACTACGAATCAGATGAAACTGGTACATATCAATTTACTATTGGCATGCCTGTTTCTTCATTAAAAGACGTTCCTGAAAATATGACAACTTTAACAATACCTACTGCTACGTATGCGGTATTTACAACGAGAAAAGGTCCTGTGTCTGAAGTCGTTTGTGAAGCTTGGGAATATATTTGGCAATGGTCGAAAGAAAACAAACGTGCTTTTACAACAGACTTTGAGCTTTATGACGAAAATGCAGTAGATCCAAATAACGTACAAGTGGATATTTATATCGCTTTAGCGTGAATGACAAAAAGAAGATACCCTTTGGTATCTTCTTTTTTGTCGTTAAATAGCCACTGTGCAAATTCATTATTATTGTCTACAATGAGAAAGTGCAGTATAGAAATATTAGAAACTGTATAAAACGATTGTTAATAGGTTTTTCAGTCTAAATTTGGTACATAGAAAGGAAGCAATATGGAGGAACTACAACAAAATAAATCTGCTTTAGAAGGAAGCGGAAAACCGTTATTAAAAAATACGAATTTCCTTTTTCTTTGGGCAGCTACTCTCTTTTCAAGTTTTGCTTTAGCCTTTTTTACTTTTTCACAAACATGGTACATAGCAAAAACATTAAACCTTGAGGCTTCACTCGGTATTGTTTTCGTGGCTCTTAGTGTTCCAAGGCTCATCTTTATGATTATCGGCGGAGCATTAGCTGATAAATTCCCGAAAAAAAATATTATGTTTTACTCTAATATTATTCGCGCTATTCTTGTCGCAACCATTCTCACCTGGTTCATCGTCGGTGATGTAACACTATATACATTTGCTTTGTTCGCTTTGTTCTTCGGACTTGCTGACGCTTTCTTCTGGTCAGCAGATGGATCTATTCTGCCTGAACTTGTAGAAAAAAGCCGTTTAACACAAGCAAATTCACTTACTCAAATGACAAACCAAGGATCGGTCATCTTGGGCCCTGTACTTGGCGGTATTCTCATTAAATTTACGAACTATGAAACAATCTTTTCAATTACAATCCTGCTACTCATTATCGCTGCGATACTCGTACAAAAAATACAATTTACAGTACCCGAAAAAAATGAAACAGATAAAGGCATGTTTACTTCTATTAAAGAGGGAATTTTATATGTAAAAGAATCACCATTTCTTTCAACTTTCCTTATATGTAGCGCCTTTTTAAATTTATTTTTAATCGGCCCAATGCAAGTAGGCTTCCCGCTCTTCGTCAAAAACGTTCTGCACGGTGATTCACTTCAGTTTAGTTACTTAGAAGCGTCTGTTGGCGGCGGGATGGCGATAGGAGCTGTCATTGTCGGATTAAAAAACATTAACCGCAGACGTGGTCTATTTTGTATTATCATGATGCTACTGTCTGGTGTATTCTTCCTAGCCATCAACTTTAGCACTGTACTTTGGCAAGCGTTATTAGCTGGAATGTTTTACGGTATTACAATTGCGATGGCTATCGTTCCACTTATGGCGATGATTCAATCAACAGTAAAAGAAGAGATGATGGGACGCGTTATGAGCTTACTCATGCTTTCATCGATGGGATTCATTCCACTCTCTTACGCATTTACATCGCTTGCACTTGGGATAGGCATTCCAATTGTAACGGTTATGAAAAGCGGTGCAATCGCTGTTATCGTCTTTGTACTATTTGTAGCAATTCGTGTTCCAGTTGTAAGAAAGTTCGATTAGCTACTTGGAGTCATGTATTATACGCATGGCTCTTTTTTAAATGGATCGAATAACGGTATTCCCTTACTTCTCCTTAATGCCGCTCCCCACTCTAATCCAATTTCTAAAAATAAATCTCGCATCGTACTATACAATAGTGCTCCAACATCTTTACGAATTTCTCCGTACTTATACGCTCTCACAACACTTTTCACCCTCCAAATTAAATTTCCACGCACTTCTTCATCAGCTAATATTCCCTCTAATAAAGCACCTTGCTCTAGTAATCCGCTCTTTTTATAAGCAAGTTCCACCTTACTCCAAAATATATTAATCTTCTTCGGATTACTCGTCATCGGCACCAGTGCATATATAAAAGGCTTAGGTATATCGTGACGACAATACGTTTCATCAAGCTCGTACGTTACTTTTCTTTTCTCTTTTATTTGTGGAATGTTTTTAGAAAGAATTGTTTCCCCCTCATTTTTTTGCTCGTTTCCACTACAGCCATCTGTATGATCATCACTTTCACATGCGGACATTTTCATACGGTCATCCATGCGGTCAATTGCAGATTTAAGAAATACATATAAGTTTGCACTATATCCCCCGCGCTTATATCTTTCTTTTGTCGCAACACGCTTTATAATTCCAAGCTCCTCTAGCTTCGCAATCGAGCGACGTACTGTACGAATACTCTTTCCAATATTCGTCGCAATTGTCTCCATTAACAGACAAGCAACACCAACTGTTTCGTTCTTCTCATTAACCGCATATTTTCCTAAAAAATGAATGACGGCAGAATCAGTCTTATTTAGTTGAAACTGATAACATTTAAAAACTTGTTTTTGATATACATTAAACTCTTCTTTACTTCGAAATTCACTATATGGTTTCATTAAATTATATAAGCTTCCCATTTTTATCACCTCATTTATAGGTAAGAGTCAGGAAGAGAAATTGGCGTGATATTTAATATTTTTTATCCCGCATTAACGGGCAGTAAGACTCCCACCTCCAGATTCGGCGAATGCGAGGAGGTTAGGTGGGAGATCAACTGCCCGTAAAAGCCCGATTGGTTCAACTAATAATCAGTGGGGGATGGACAAAACCCCCACTGATTAAATTTTCACTTTATTGGAGATGAAAATATGATTGTAATTAGTGCTTGTTTAGGTGGTATTGCTTGTCGGTATGACGGTAACGATAATCTCGTTTCAAAAATAGAAGAGTTATTACAAAGGGAAGATACCATCCTCGTTTGTCCCGAAGTATTAGGCGGTTTACCAACACCACGCCCTTCTGCTGAAATTATCGGCGGTAATGGCGATGATGTTTTAGATGGAAAAGCAAAAGTAATGACGAAAGAAGGACAAGATGTCACGGAGGCTTTCGTGCGTGGTGCTTATAAAGCATTAGAACAAATAAAAGCTTTAAACCCAGAATATATAATTTTAAAAGAACGCAGTCCATCTTGTGGTAGTTCTACTATTTACACAGGGGAATTTAACGGCAATAAACAAACTGGTTACGGAGTGACAACTGCTTTATTCAAAAGGCATGGATTTAAAGTAATTTCAGAAGAGGATTTTGAGAACGAAAAAAGGAATTGACCTTGTTCGTCAATTCCTTTTCCATCTGTCTTATTTCACACCTAATTTTTCTTTCACTTTCGCAGGAAGCTCGTCCTTTTTCACTTCTTCCCAAGCAGTTACACCTTTTTCATCTGAGTGGAATACACGCAAAAATGCTTCTTTACGAAGATTTTTCGCAGCGGTAAATTCCATTTCTTTTTCTTTACCATCCTTATCAAATGCAGGTAGCTTATACTCGAATGATTTGTGCGGCTGACCACTATCAGCTTTTTCATTCTTTTCGATTCCATCAGTAGTAATTTGAACGTAGTACTCATCTTTACCCATACGGTTTAAATCACAGCCAACTAATAGACTTGCAAATACAACTAAAATACTAAAAAGTGCAATATATCTTTTCATTTCCTTCACCTCATGTGTTTTTCTTATATTGTTATCTTAAAGCCTAAGCTTTAAAGAAGAAATTCAAAAACATGACATGAACATTACACTTTTGTAAGATAGTAAATTAAAACTTTAATCAGTGTTTTTTCATTGAAAACGTCATTGACACTCATCTAGCCTAGTCATGACAATCTATTAACGCCAATAACGTCTTCCACGCCAATTTTTCCACTTGTCACGAATCTTATCACGTAATTTCCTTATACCGCTTATTACACCTTCTATTACGCAATCTATTATGATATCTATTACAATGTAACTTACAAATCTAATTATAGGTTTAATCACATATCTCCTTACGAATTCAAAAATATCGTCGATCTTGCGTCCCCTTCTTCTTGCATATATTCGTTATCTTTGTCATGCTCTTTTTCTTTTTAGCGCAAAAGAAAAGACCTTCCTAACGATTTGGTTTCATCGCTAAGAAGGTCTTTATATGCAACCTACCCATTCAATTTCCACTTAGAATAAAGGGATGAAAAAACTTAGCAATCTTCTGGCTTACCAGCATTCGACGCTGTACGGAAAGATGATCCGCATCCACATGATGCGATCGCGTTTGGATTGTCGATTGTGAATCCGCCGCCAAGCATAGATTGTTTATAGTCAACTTTTACTCCTTTTACAATCGGAGCACTTTCTTTATCGATAACAAATTCAACACCGAAAAACTCAAGAACTGTATCGTCTTCTTTTGGTTCTACTTCAAATCCTAAGCCGTAAGAAAGACCACTACATCCGCCGCCATGTACAGCAAGGCGCACGTACTTCTCTCCATCTTCAGCATCTTTTAACATATCTTTAATTTGAAAAGCTGCTTGTTCTGTTACTTCAATCATGAAATACACCATCCTTTCTGTTCTCATTCTATTATACATCTTTACGCTTCTATCTTGTACTCATACACTCCGCGGCAAATTATTTCCGCAGGTCCTTTCATTAATACATTTCCTTCTTCTGTCCATGCGATCATTAAGTCGCCGCCTGCTAAGTGAACCGTAATTTCTTTACCGTGTTCCATTTTCCCATTTAAAATTGCCGCAACGACAGCTGCGCATGCTCCTGTCCCGCAAGCTTGTGTTACACCAGATCCTCGTTCCCAAACGCGGAAATTCATCTCTTCATCATTCAAAATCTCGATGAATTCAACATTCACTCGCTCTGGGAACATTTCATGCGTCTCAAGAACCGGTCCTAACGTTGTAAGAGGCGCTTTTTCTACATCATCAACAAAAATAACCGCATGTGGATTCCCCATCGAAACAGCTGTAAATGCATAACGGTGATTATTGTATAAGAAGTTTTCACGAATAAATGGTGTTTCTCCTTCACCAAGCATCGGTATCTCTTCACGTGTTAAACGAGGTGCTCCCATGTCGATTTTCGCTAATGTAACTTTGTCATCTTCTACCGTTACTTCTGCCGTAACAATGCCCGCTAACGTTTCAATTGTGAAAACTTTACCTTCTACTAGTTTATGCTCATACGCATATTTCGCTACGCAGCGTAAACCATTTCCACAGCTCTTTCCTTCTGAGCCATCGTTATTAAACATGCGCATTTTTACTGGTGCCACGTCAGAAGGACAAATTAAAATCATTCCATCTGCACCAATACCAGTATTAATATTTGAAACCTTTTCCGCTACAATTGCTAAATCTTCTTCTCTAATTTGTTCCTCAAACATATTTACATATATATAACTATTTCCAAGACCATGCATTTTTGTAAAAGAAAATTGGCTCATTTTTATTCACTCCAAAAATAATTTATTATTTCAAGTATAAAATGCATGCTTTTAGAACACAATATGAATGTCCCCCGTTTCTCATATTTGACAGTGTTTTGGCAATAAGCCGTTCTTACACAAATCGTGTAAGAAAAAAGCCCTTCTAAAAGGGCTTTTTTTTTCGAAATAAACACTCCTAATAAAGTGAAACTTTAATCAGTGGGGGGACGGGCAACAGGGCTTCAACCTAACTTCTTTGCTTCAGCTGAATTTTGAGGTGGGAGTTTTACTGCCCGCAAATAGCGAGATAAATGAAAAAAGAAAAACGTTGCCTGTTTGCAACGCTTTAAAACATTGGATTTTCATCCATATAATCATATACATTATTTACAAGTTCTTCTACTGTTGCACCTTGTACCACTTCACCATTTACAAGTGCAAATGGACCTTCAAAACAGATACCACAATATCCTAAACAACCATATTCCATTACGTCTAAATTAGGATCTTTTTCTAATTTTTCTAAAGCTGCTTGCGAACCGCTTGCAAGGTTACCTACACAAAATTCGATTAATGGTTTAATCAAAACTCTCTCCCCCCTGTATCTCTAAACAAATTACCATTTACTTTATATGGTATGTGCATACCTAATTTGCGAAACGGATAAGTAACCCTCTCTACTTGTTACCATTCCACTTTATTTATAAGAAGAAAACTAAGCTGTTTCTTGTTGTTTTCGTTATATATTCTAAACTATTTAGTTACTTCACTATTTCACTTCATAATAGATGGTCTTCTTTATATAACATACTACTCATAATGAAATAGTAAATAGTAACTAGAAAATGAAAACCACTTACTTTACTTTTCTTCTTATTGTACAACAGAGTATTCATTCATGCATTGTTATTTGTTCACAAATTCGATATAATTTGATTGTGTAAAGTCAAAATATTTTATTAATATAAAATTGTATGATTAGGGGATATTTCAACAGAAAAGGGGTAATCCATCATGAAACACCTCGTACTACTAGGTGGTGGCTACGGTGGAATGAGAATTCTGCAGCGGCTACTTCCAAGCAACCAACTTCCAGATGATGTACAAGTGACATTAATCGACAAAGTACCATATCATTGCTTTAAAACTGAATATTATGCATTAGTTGCGGGTACAATTTCAGAAACGCATATTCGCATACCGTTTCCTGAGCACCCACGTCTCAATATTCAATACGGAACAGTAACAAATATTGACCTCGAAACGAAGGCCGTTCATCTCGATGGCGGTGAAACGATTCAATATGATGATTTAATTATCGGGCTTGGCTGTGAAGATAAATACCATAACGTTCCTGGGGCGAAGGAATATACACATAGCCTACAATCAATTGAACAAACACGTAAGACATATGAACAATTAAATAGCTTAGAACCAAATGCAACAGTAGCTGTCGTTGGGGCTGGCTTAAGCGGCGTTGAAGTGGCAAGTGAACTTCGCGAAAGCCGTTCAGATTTAAAAATCTATTTATTTGATCGAAAAGATAGAATTTTATTCCCATATCCAGAGAAATTAAGTAGATACGTAGAAGAATGGTTTGTAAAACATAAAGTTACCATTATACGAAACTCTAACATTACAAAAGTGGAACCAAACATTGTATACAACCATGATGAACCACTTGAATGTGATGCAATCGTCTGGACAGCTGGTATTCAAGCAAATGAAGTTGTTCGAAACCTTCCAGTTGAACAAGATGGTAGCGGACGGGTTGTTTTAACGAAATATCACAATATTCCAAATAATGAGCACGTTTATGTCGTAGGAGATTGTGCAGCACTTCCACACGCACCATCTGCTCAACTTGCTGAAGGTCAAGGAGAACAAATTGTCCAAATATTATTAAAACGTTGGAATAATGAACCCCTTCCTGATGAACTGCCTGTTATTAAATTAAAAGGTGTTCTCGGTTCTCTCGGCAAAAAACACGGATTTGGTTTACTAGCAAACCAACCCTTAATGGGACGTGTACCGAGATTATTAAAATCCGGTCTTCTTTGGATGTACAAATATCATAACGGTTAATACTTTAAAGGCTGCCTACATAGTAGACAGCCTTTTTCTATTCATTTTTTGTAACTACTCAGTCATTCTATGAAAAACCGACAGAAAAGTATTTTTTTAAATGGTCAAGAGGGACTGGCTATGCATAGGATCAGTCAGTGCCTTTTCCTGCCACGCGCAAAGTTTTAAAACAAAGAAAAAAGATGTTCCTTCTAAAGAGACTTTATTTTTCTATTTTTCTCTCTTTTTGATACGATATAACTAGAATCAGAAAGGAGCAATTTATGTTTATATTAAAAGACATCACATATAAAGATATTCTACACATTCCTTATTTACAGATTCAAAAAGAAAAAACAACTTGTATTATCGGTGAAAGTGGTAGTGGTAAAAGCACATTACTTCGCATGTTAAACGATTTACAATCACCCACATCTGGCACAATTGAATATAACGGAAAATCTATTTTAGATTATCCTCCCATTCAATTACGCCGTGAAGTTGTCATGCTCGGACAAACTCCGCCTATTTTTGATGGAACAATTAAAGATAATTTATTAATGGGACTTCGATTTTCTGAAAAGCCATTTCCAAATGACGATGCCCTGCAAGGCGCATTAACGACTGTTAGCCTAGATAAAAAATTAGAAGATAACTCCTCTTCTTTATCAGGTGGCGAAAAACAAAGACTTGCTTTCGCTCGTATTATACTAATGGATCCGCCCGTCTATTTATTAGATGAACCAACTTCGGCGCTAGATGGTGACACAGAACGCCGCGTTATGAAACAATTCACTCTACTGGCAAAAGAAAAGAAAAAAACAGTTATCTTCATCACGCACTCGCAACAACTTCCAGAAGAAATCGCAGACGATATTATTGAAATTAGTAAAACAAACGGTGCAACTAGAAAGGAAGTGCTATCAATTGAAGGGCGTTATTGAACTACAAATTTGGCAACTTGCAGCTGCATATATTTTCATCCTTATTTTAATCGGGCTTGTGAAATTAAAAGGAATACCGCGTGAGAAACAAATTACAATTGCTACATTACGTATGACAATTCAGCTCGTACTAGTCGCATATGTTCTTACATACATATTTGAAAATAGTAATCCGTTTTATACAATAGCTCTCATTACTTCTATTACTACATTTGCGATTTTCAACATTTATAAACGAATAAACCTTCCTATGTCAAAAGAATTAAAACGAGTAGCCGCCCTCTCCATGATCGCTGGATCAATTGGCCCTCTTCTACTATTTATCTTTGTCATTATCGGACACGATCCTTGGTATGCTCCGCAGTATATCGTTCCTATTGCCGGCATGCTAATCGGTAACGCTATGACAGGTATTTGCCTCGGGGCAAACACCTTTTTAAACAGTATGAAATCACAAAGAGACCATATTGGAGGTGCACTTATGCTTGGCGCAACTCCAAAACAAGCAGCTGCTCCGCTCATACGGGACGCTTTCGATTCTGCTATTTTACCAACAATTAATTCCATGGTCGGAATGGGAATTATAAGTCTTCCAGGCATGATGACAGGACAAATTTTATCCGGTGTATCACCATTTACAGCTATCCAATATCAAATTACGATTATACTTGGCATTTCTGGAAGTACAGCTTTCTCTGTTATTATCTTCTTACAGCTTGGGTATAAAACGTTCTTTAATAAGCGGTGCCAGTTGAAAGAAGTTGAAGTACAATCATAAAAAAGACGCTCTGCAAGTTACTTACAGAGCGTCTTTTTTCTTTGCTAATCTTACGCTTTCTTAACGAACTGTGATTTTAACTTCATAGCTCCGAAACCATCGATTTTACAATCAATATCGTGATCTCCCTCAACTAGACGGATACTCTTTACTTTCGTACCAATCTTTACAACTGAAGAAGTTCCTTTTACTTTTAAATCTTTAATTACAGTAACAGCATCGCCATCTTGAAGAACGTTTCCGTTCGCATCTTTTACAACTTTTGCACCATCATTACTTTCAGCTTCCGCTTCTTGACCCCACTCATGGGCACATTCTGGACATACGAAAAGAGCGCCATCCTCATACGTATATTCTGAATTACATTTTGGACAATTTGGTAAAGTAGCCATAAATTCATTTCCTCCGTTCATTATTTATACGTAAAAATCAAATCGAATTTTTACATGTCGATAAATAAAATTTGTATAGCATTTCTTTATACTGCCATAGTCTCACGTTATTGACAAGCCTACCTCAAATTCTCATTTTTTATTGTATTTTACAAAATTTCAATTAGTATGGCGTTTGTTTACTAATGTTTTTCTCTTCTTGTTACATATCCTTTCTCATAAATAAAAAGAAGAATCTTCATTAGACTCTTCTTTTTGCGATACATCATTATCTATTTATATTAATACCAGGCATTTTCTTCAATATAAAATTGATACTCTTCTGCTTCTTCTTCATTTAACTTTTTATCGTTTAAATAAATTTCTTTCCATTCAAATCTCTGTTTATCTAAATACACAGCGAACTTAACCTTTACATCCTTTTTTTCCTCATAATCATAACCAGTAAATTCTACTATATCAAAACGTCCTTCTTTTTTTACATACGTCCATTTTGGATCATCAGTAAAAACTTCCAATGTAATCCCTTCATCACTTAAACGAACTACATCTTTTATATTTGGTTCCGTCGGTAAATACGATAACCCATAACCAGCTGCACCAAATACTACAAATAATAACGCATTTAATCCAAGCATAATCCCAACATGAGTGCCACCCTTTGTTTGGAAGTAATAATTGTGTTGTGCATCAGATAACTCTTTTGCCTTATGTAAAACACGAACTGTATGCTTGTAATATAAACGATTCCCTTGCCATCCAGTAAATAGCATAGTTCCGAAATAAACAATAAAATCGATCCACATCGGGATATCTATAAAAACAGAGGTAATTAAAGTAGGAACTCCTACTAATGCAATAATAATAAATAATTTATACATTTTGCGATAAGCTAACCACAATAATGGGAAGAAAAAGGCTATCCAGTTCCAACTATTTCCCGTCTCGGGATCTTTTGCTTTCCCCCACTTAAAGTCGTAATATGCAGTATTATTTCTCACAACTTTATGTAACTCTTTAGGAGCTATCGCTTCCTGTAAAACAGTGCCCTTCACGTACATCATCCTTCTCTTATTTCTATATAACTTTATTGTATATCTATAAAAAGAAGGAATCTAACAAAAAATAGTTATATTTCATAAAAATGAACAAAAATCGAATACATTCCGACAATTATCCATTCTATATTCCATTTTACTATTAAATATATTAGAATACTCATATATAAGACATTTAATACACTATGTTAAACATCTTGTATATTCGTAAAAAAGGATGTATCAAAATCATTTTGACACACCCTTCTCCTATTAAACTACTATTGTAATATGACCTAGCCTAAAATCTCGACTTAAGAGACTTCACAAATTAGCTCTCTACTATTTCAAACATATTTCCACTTACACAACTATCCCACATTACCCTTCACTTTCTCAATAACATCTTCTATACTCTTAGCTATACATTCTGGCTCCCAATCTCCCTCACCATGCATAGCTGTATAAACCGGACAATTCTCATCATTACTATCTACAAAGATCGGGTCTCCGAGATACGAATCTATCCCAATTACAATCCACCCGTCTTTCCAATCTCCCTCTTCATTTCCGACTAAGCTTTGCCCTCCCTCATCAAAGCTATAACCAAGTTGTCCTTCTTCTATTTCTTCACTATTAAATAATTCGATTGTCATAGGTTCAAATTCACACTCTAACTCAATTTCATTATCCTCAGCGCGATCTACATGTGCTAAAAGTTGTTTAATTTTATTGTGGTTAATCATAATATCTTCTCCATTAGATCTTTTAAAAATTTAATTTTATTCATAATAAGCTGCTGCAAGCAACGTCTGGGCAATAAACTTCCATGGAATATTTTCTGGAAGCTTCTCCCCTTGATTTATATAAACACCTTCATAAGCACCTAACCAACCATGTAATGCCTCTAAATAAGTCTCTACCTCTATATTCTCCCATTCATCTTGATTCACTTTGAAATCCTTTTGAAGATATACAAGAAACTTCAACAAGTCTTCCTTAGAATTTACATGATCAAGGTATTCAAATACATCCATATTTATTCCCCCTTTCTATTGCTCGTCATTTAAACTAACTATAATATATGAAATAAGATTCTTAAAACTATTATTTGAGGTGACCAAATATGAAGACTACACTTTGGGCAGAAGATGACTATTTAAAATTAGCACCTATTAACGACGAACTAATAAAAAAAGCAGAAGAAGTACTAAACGTAAATCTCCCAGAATCGTACATAAATCTTCTAAAAGAACAAAACGGAGGAACTCTTCGATTAGATGCTCATCCTACTTCAGAGCCAACTTCTTGGGCAGACGATCACGTTAATGTTTCTGGATTATATGGCATTTCTTTTGATGAAAATGAATCTAGTATTTTAGAGAGCCATTATTTAATTCAGGAATGGGACATGCCTGAGAATATCGTGCTTTTATCTGGTGACGGACATACGTGGATTGCATTAGACTATCGAAACGTAGCTGAAAATCCTCCAGTTATATTTATCGATAATGAGTTTGAGGAAATTATTGAATTAGCACCTAACTTTGAAAGTTTCTTACAAAATTTAACTACATACAATTATGATGAAGATGAAGAGTAAACCTATCTCTAAAGGAGTGCGCAATAGTGCAAGATTTCATTATAAAGTGAAACTTTAATCAGTGGGGGTTTTGTTCATCCACCACTGATTATTAGCCTTCACCAATCGGGCTTTTACGGGCAGTTGATCTCCCATCTAACTTCTTTGCTCCAGCCGAATTTTGAAGTGAGAGTCTTACTGCCCGTTAATGCGGGATAAACATCAAAAAGAACAGTCTATTGCATAATGTTTCACATGAAACTATCCATATTTTAGATTATCTTTCGACTTCTCATTCCTTGCAAAGTACTTTTTCATTATATAAAAATAGTAAAAGCATCCTTTATATGAAGGATGCTTTTACTATTCACCTACCACTTCCCCCTACACTCTTCAATCAAACACAGCAAATACCTCTTCGTCATATCAGCCCTCCTCCAAATAGAGAGCTTGCGCTTTCCCTTTGGATTATTTCGCATTCGCTCTACCTCTTTTAATAAAGGCTCCCATTCTTTCGCTGAACGTTCTAATAAGTATTGTAATCCTCTATCTTTTGAAACGATTGTTTCATGATCTAACGTATATAAAATACGTCCCATCGTAACGACAGCTGATTCTACCCATTCTTCTATGAAAAATAAATAAGGACGCTTCGCTTTTTCAAGCCAGTAATGTTCTACGTTGTATTTCATTGTATTTACTACATCGTCCCACTTTATTTGAAAGGAAAGGTCTTCTACTTCTTTCCCGCTAACTGTAATACCTTGATTTTTCAATGTCCACCATGTGACCGCGTTAATATCCCAATGACCAATATCAGCCTTACCATCTGCACAATACACGTACTCATTCATTTCATCATTGTATTTCCCTAAATCAGCAAGCGGAATATACATACCATCCATTCTTTTACCTAACGTACTTTTACTATTTTTTTTATGCAGTTCTATAATTTGTTGTTTTTCAGCTTCATTCACGGAATCACTTATTACCGTAACAAAGTCAACATCGCTCGTTTCTATATGAAATGCTCCTAGCGCGATTGATCCGTAAATATATACCCCGACTATTTTTTCATCCGAAAAAATTTCTTTTAATTCTACTATGTACTGCTCCATTAATTGCTTTACTTCTTCTGGTAAAGCATGTTTTATTCCATTCTCCACATCTATCCCTCCAATAAAAAAAGCCTTCGCAAATTCGCAAAGGCTTCCTGCTTTATAAATATTTCTCGATTTCTTCGTAAACATCCTTCAAACGAGGATTTCCTTCTCCAACAATTTCTCCATTTACAAGAACGACCGGATAAAATAGATCTTCTTCCACTACGCGCTCTGCGAATGCTTTTTTATCTTCATCTTCTTGTTCTTCTTGAAAATCAATATACTCGAAATTAAATTTATTTTCTTGTCCTTCATATTTACGACCAATCGCCGCTTGTAACCACTCAAACGTTTCTGTTGAAGATGGCATTCCGACGCAACTCGCACAAATCACTTTCGTCCCATACACTTGCACATTAACCATTTCTTCTCCCCCACTTCTTGCCCTAACAGTATATTCAGATGTCTTAGTACATAAGCACATCATTTTACAAACTTATTCCATACCCCTATACTGAAAAAACACGTTGTACACACGATATAATATTTTGACAATAAAACAAGAAGAGAAAAAATAGATTTTCCCCTCTATCTTGATTATAATAAAACTGATGAAAGGAGTCGATAAAAATGGAAAACCCACATATGCAAGAACAAGTACTAGAGGTATTAGATAAATTACGTCCATTCTTACTTCGCGATGGCGGAGACGTTGAATTAGTAGACATTGAAGAAGGTATCGTAAAATTACGCCTTATGGGTGCATGCGGAAGCTGCCCAAGTTCTACAATCACACTAAAAGCTGGTATCGAACGCGCACTACTTGAAGAAGTACCAGGCGTTATTGAAGTAGAACAAGTATTTTAATTAAAAGCGGAAGCGGCTCGTCCAAAATGTGAGGAGGATGGAGCTTCTGACATAGAGGCGCTTTTTGCCTCGGCGGAAGAAGCGAAGCCACCGAACATTTTAGCCGCTGGAGCTAGATAATATCTAAAAGCGGAAGCGGCTCGTTCAGAACAGAAGGTCATTGGAGCTCCTGACGAAGAGGCGCTTTTTGCCTCACAGGAAGGCGCGAAATGGCCGACTGTTCTAGCCGCTGGAGCTAGACATTATCTAAAAGCGGAAGCGGCTCGTTCAGAATCGCTTCCTAGAAAGAGACCCAAATGGGTCTCTTTTTTTATTCAAATAACACTTCCCCTTTAACATCATAAAACAAAATTGGAAATCCTTCTCAAAAAGTGCGATAATTAATACTATAGAATCGTTCACACATATACAGAAAAAAACATAGGGGGACGACACATGCCAAGAATGGGGAACACTTTCTTAACAATTCAAGAACTAGAAAAGAAAAAAGAGTATTTATTAGACCTTTCATCCGTTATACCAACATGGAATGCAAGTTATCAATTTTTATTTAAAGAAATCCAGCAAGAATTATTGAGTAAAGTAAATGAAAAAATCGAAAGACATCAATTCATTTTAAATATATGTGCAGATCAACAGGTAGGGGCATAATGTATTACATACAATTGTGATATATAAAAAAGAGACCTCACCCGGTCTCTTTTTTCATTTTAAGACAGCCAATCTAATTTCCTAATGCCTAACTTATCAACAGGTAAACGAAATGACTCGTAAAAATGATTCATAAATTGCTCAGTGCGCTTCACATCATGTAAAATGATTTCTAAACGGGCTCTATATATGCCTTTTTGTTCTTCGTTTCCTGTTTGATAATATCGTTCAATCGTTTCAAAGTAGTGAAGCGGGAACAGAAGCCTTGCGAATAATAAGCGCCAACCAAATGAAGAGAGCGAATAATTACGTTCATAATCTGTAATGAATTGAACTACCGTTTGCTCCCAATCTTTCTTTTTTTCTATCATCATATAGCGAATACATTCTGCTATATCTCTACTTGGGTGATCATATACCCAATCAAAAGGAAGTTTTAAACGCTTCGTTTGCTGCCATAATAAAGGTGTAAATCGTTCTTGGCAAATTGTTGCTGCGTCAGTTATTTGTGGTGTATCGTCCATTTCTGTATCGACAACATATTGAATTGCATTTTCTGCAACTCCTAAGTAATACGGGAAGGATTCAATAAACAATTGATCGAATACGTCTGAAGGATGGTTCATCACTTGCGATTGCCAAAACCTTTCTAATTGGTCGAGCCTTTTTTCCCATAATGCTTTCCATTCACCAATGCGGCTTAATTGCTCAACTTCTTCTGGAAAGAATGCGCCACGTTTATGGAATATAGAAAGCTCACTTCCTAATGATGTAGCATGTCGCTCTAACATACGCATACCTTTTAATAAGCAGTAATTTTTTTCTTCTATCTCACTTACATAGTAGCCGTGTATAGTCGGAACGAAAGTCGAAACAGTTATATCCCCTTGCTGGTTCATATAATCACTGAGCTTTTTCATCTCTACAAGTACTTCTTCCTCCATTTCTCCAATTGGAACAAGTACATAAATTTTGTTGCGAATCCAAAAGCTTTTATAGGGGCCAAGGGGGATTAATTCTTTAACATGCATGTGATAATGCTCATAAATATGCTGAATCATCGCAGTCGCCACCTATGGTTTTTCTTTATATATATGAGCTTGTGCTCGCCTTTCATTCCTATGCACATGATAAAGCAACGAAACGTATACAAATACTAAAAAGAAAAAAAGGTGATAAACATGAAAGACTCAAATCAACTACAAGAAAGAGCATTACAACTATTACAAGAGCGCGGTGTAACAATTGACGATATTGCTGATCTTGTTCATTTTCTTCAAAAGAAATACCATGCAAATTTAGAGATGTCAGAATGTCGCTATAACGTTGAGCGTGTACTATCAAAACGAGAAGTACAAAACGCTCTTATTACAGGCATTGAACTTGATGTCCTTGCTGAAAAAGGAATGTTAAGTCAGCCGTTACAAGATATCGTAAAACGCGATGAAGGACTATATGGAATTGATGAAGTCATCGCACTTTCAATCGTTAACGTGTACGGGTCAATTGGCTTCACGAACTTTGGATATATCGATAAATTAAAACCAGGTATTTTAGAATACTTAAATGATAAATCAACTGGAAAGGTGCATACATTCCTTGATGATATCGTTGGCGGAATCGCTGCCGCTGCTTCAAGTCGTTTAGCGCACCGTGCTGAGCATTCGGAATAAGGGGTCTAGGCCGTCAGTTTCATACTGACGGCCTTTCATATTCCATAAGCATGAACTCTCTTCCACGGCTCAAAAAAAGAGGTCCTACTTGAAATCCAATGTTTTTATATAGCCTAATCGCTCTCTTATTGAATGTCGCTACACTCAGTCGAAACATTTTCGAATTCAATTCCTCAGTAGCAAATGCTATTCCCGCTTGAAAAAATATTTCTCCCATCCCTTTCCCTGTTAACTCTGGCTTCATTCCAAGCCCAATATCTACTACATCTTCTCCCCTATATAAATTAGCATCTCTTCCCCCTGGCACTTGTGCATTTTCTCCAAAACAAAAATAGCCGATGAATTCTCCATTCTCTCCGCAACAACCGTAATACGTTCCATCTAGCAACTCTTCTATTACTTCAGCATCTCCCGAAAAGCTATATAACGTATAGGGATTTTCATACTTCCACGTATTTATTTCTTTCGCTTCTTCTTCTGTTAACTTATGTATATCCATTCATCTCGCTCCTTATCAAATACTCTACTAATCTATATGTATTTACTCATTCATTTTCCAAACTTGATTCTCCTCTAATCGTAATATGCATAGTTACATACGCACACCCCTTTAAAAAATGCTAAAATTTATTTGAATCGCTGTTGTTACACTTCTTGATTAAGAAAGACTGTTAACCGGAAAATTAACGTCTTATCAAACTCAAGCAATTGGCACGTTTTGTCATCATGAAAGACACTCGAAAGAGTGTCTTTTTTCTATACCTGAGCAGGACCTGCTCATTTACAAAATTAATGCATAAATTAATATAACTCTTTAAACGCATTATTCCCTTTCTATATGTTGCGGCGTTCGTTGCGACATATTCGGATAATAAAAAGCACTCCAGCCAGAGTGCTTTTTACTTTCAAACAAGGAGGTTACATATATGGATAGTACTCTTGTATTTAACTTTGGTATCGGTATTGTTATCATTTTATTCGTCTTCTTTGTACTTTGTATGAGCGGGATATAATAATCTTTTATGCTGATAACTCCTTTAAAGTATCACTCAATTTAAACTTTCTTAATTGTAATGAAGCAATCATTGCTGCTCCTGCTCCGAGTATAATGCTAGCTAGTGCCAATATTAAAACTTGATTATACGGAATGATAATAACCGTTAACTCTAAGCTTGATAACACAATATAACTAAATACAATTCCACCTAAAACCCCAATACAACCAGCTATCGCTCCAAGTAAAGTGCCCTCTAATAAAACAATCCGTCTCATTTGCTTCGGAATAGCTCCTACCGCACGAATCATACTAATTTCAGCACGTCTTTCATGTAAACTTGAGACAATCGCATTCATTAACCCTATACCAGAAATAATGAAAACAATTACAACTAACAAGCGAATTAACATCATCATTTGCGATAATAACTGCTCCTGTTCTTTTAATAAATCATGGCTATTAATAACTTCTACGTTCTCTTTATTATTTGTAATTTGTTTTACTTGCTTCTTAATCTCTTCAAATGATTGATTAGAATTTGTCATAACTTGAATTGCTTCATATCCTTGCACGTGAAACTTATCACGAACCCATTGTTCATTTACGAAAATGTCTAATCCTCTTCCCCTTAATCCTTGCTCAATAATCGAAACGACTTTAATCGTTTGTTTTTCTTTCCCTTTTCCTTGTACTTCAATCGTATCATGCAACTGAATCCCTAATGTTTTAGCAGTTCTCTTCGTAACGACTCCCTCACCATCTTGTAATGGCTTATTTAAATCTTGTCCTGTAATCACTTTCGCTTTTGTTACTTTTTGATAAGCAACAATATCATTCCCCACAACTTCTATCACATCATATTCAAAATCATCTTTCCTCACATTTTCATACCATTCTTGATCCGCTTTTTTAAAGTCGTAGTTTATAAGCTTCGCTGTAAAGTCAGTAACATTTGCTACGCTCTCTTCTACACCATCAATTTTTTTAATCTTCTCCATCCAACTAAATGGTAATGCTTCAGTACTTTGCGACTCTATTGGAATTCTTATTACTAAATCAGCTGGTAAATGTTTTTGCACTCCATCTTTCATACCCTCATACATAGAGTTTATATACATCGTTCCGACAAGTGCTAACATAAAACCAAATGCTAGTATAGCAACCGATACAGCTGCCTTATTTCGATAACGAATTACATTTCGACTACTAATCGTCGTTTCAATTCGTAATATCATTTGAAGTGGTTTTGCAATCACTGGTGCTATCATCCGAATAAACAACGGAATCGCAAATAACAAACCGACCGCAAATAACAGCGCACCTATCGCACTTGGATTAAAACCGATATACCGCTCTAATACGTTACCCGTTAGTCCAATAACAGTACCAATGATTAGAATGCTACCACTAAAAGCACTCCATCTCTTTTCTTTTTTCTCATCACTAGGAAGACCTGGCCTAAGCGCTTGAACTGGTGGAATCTTTCTAACCATGAAGGCTGGTATAATAGCCCCTATAATAGACATAACAATTCCTAGTAAAAACGTAATGAGTAAAATCTCGCCTGAAATCGAGAATGATTCTTTCCCTGCACCCTCAATATTCACCCATTTATTAATAAATGATGCTGCGAGTGTTTGCGTACCTGCTCCAAGAATAACTCCTGCTAGTGATCCGATTGCCCCAATACATAAAGCCTCTAATAAAACGACTAATATAATTTGATTTGGATTACTACCAAGTGCACGTAATAATGCCCATTGCTTAAATCGACTTCTGACAGATAAGAAAAAACTTCCCATTATTAAAAGGGCTACAACAAATAAGGCAATACCACCTAAACTAAAAATTAATGGCTTCATTACATTTAGTCGTTCAAATGCCTTATCTACATAAGTACGTTGGTCCACCTTTATATTTTCAATCTTTTTATGTACATCAAAAGCAATTGCTTTTTTCACATTTACATCTTGTACTTTCACTTGAACGAGATTGAATTGATTTGGTAAATTTAATTCTTTTTGAAGCCAATGGATTGGAAAATAAGCACTATGACCCATTGACGCCATTAACGGTGGATTTAAAATACCGACAACTTTCACAGCCTTTTCACCATGCTGCGGGAATGGCAGTTTAATCGTATCTCCTACCCGTATATTTTCACGATCTGTATACCCCTTTGTCAGTGCTACTTCAGCACCTTCTTTCGGATATCGTCCTTCTAATATTTTATAAGAATGCATTTCTGGAGAATCTTGCTCAACACCCCAATAAGATGGCTTTCCCGATAATTCTTTATAATGTGGAAAAGGATACGGTATAAGTGCTTTTGATATTTTTTCAGCATTTTCTAAGCCATCTATTCCCTTTAAACTCTCATTATTTAAATACATATCATTTTTTATATAGCCAAATTGTAAATTATAATCTCCATACCGACTTACTACTTGTTCCTTCACACTTTGCTCTACTGATTGATTGCCTAGCAATAACATCGTCGCTAACATAACACCTAATGCTGCACCGAGAGCAATCAACATATTTCGCAACCAATTTTGTTTCATCGATTTTACCGCATACTTAATTACCCATCGCATCACCTTTACCTCCTACTTTAAAGTGACGATTCATAATCTCTTGAATTTGAGTAACTTGTTGCGGGATATTTCGAAATTTCCATCCTTTACTTTCAGCATGCTCATGAATCACCTCACCATCTAATAAGAAAACGACTTTATCAGCATGAGCCGCTACGAATGGATCGTGCGTTACAATGACAGCTGTTTGTCCTAATTCATCACATGCATTGCGAAGTACCGCAATAATATTTTTGCTGTTTTCTGAATCTAACGCCCCTGTTGGTTCATCAGCTAATATAATAGCCGGCTCATTTGCAAAAGCTCTTGCTATCGCAACCCTTTGCTGTTGCCCACCTGATAACTGTGCTGGTAAATGCTTTTCTTTTCCTTTCAATCCAACGAGCTCTAATAAACGATTTGCTGTCACCGTTGCCTTCTTTTGCGAAACATTATCTAATAATAAAGGCAACCCTACATTTTCCTCCGCATTAAACACTGGAATTAAATTAAACTGCTGAAAAATAAAACCAATTTTATGCCTTCTAAATAAAGCGAGCTCTTTTTCTTTTAATGTTGAAATCTCTGTACCGTCAACTCGAATACTACCTACCGATGGAATATCTAATCCACCTAACAACTGAAGTAAGGTCGTTTTACCCGATCCACTTGCCCCCATAATACAAACAAAATCTCCTTTTTGAATTTGAAGATTAATATCTTTTAAGATCTTTACTTTACTATCCCCAATATCAAACGATTTTTCTAACCCTTCAATTTCAATAATATTCATCCCGATATCCCCTTCTCTCTCTATTTACCAATCTATATATTCTATTCGAAAATGCAAAATTCCTACTATTTTGTATTTTTTTGTCACATACTAACATTTATATTAACCAGCAGTAAGCTCCCTATTAGTGTGAGCAAATAATCAGTGCGGGATCGACAGCCCCCACCGATTAAAATTTCAATTTATTTCTCACGTCAGAAAAATTGACTCTCTTAAAAAAAGTAACCATAATAGTTACACGAATATATAAAAACTATTCACATATCCACAAGTAGGAGGAAGAACAATGAAACATGTAATCGTTTATGCACACCCGAATACAGAAAGCTTCAACCATGCAATTTTAGAAATTGTAAAAAGTGAATTAGAAGGAAAAGGTCATGAAGTACGCGTTCGTGATTTATACGAATTAAACTTCAATCCAGTATTAGGTGCTTCCGATTTCATCTCATTTTCCCAAGGAAACACACCAGAAGATATTAAAGAAGAACAAAAGCATATCTCTTGGGCTGATAGTATTACATTCATTTACCCAGTTTGGTGGGCGGGTCTTCCTGCTATTTTAAAAGGATACGTTGACCGTGTATTTAGCCATGGCTTCGCTTATGCTTACGGTGAAAATGGTATTGAAAAGTTATTAAGCAGTAAAAAAGGATTGTTATTATCTACGATGGGAAATTCGAAAGAAGTATACACAGCAGGCGGTATGTTTGATGCAATGAAAAAAACAACTGATGTTGGTATTTTTGAATTTACAGGCATTGAAACATTTGAGCATACATTCTATACAAGTGTTCCTTCTGTGGATAATGCTGTGCGTAAACAATATCTTGAAGAAGTTAAAGACGTAGTGAATCGTGCGTTTTAATAAAAAAACTCCGGTTATAACAACCGGAGTTTTTATTTCATCATCAATTTCGGAATATATCTTTGAAGAATGCTTTCTAATTCATTCATATCTTCCTGTCTAATAAGTAAATTCACATTATCATTCATTTTTTCTCGCCCGCGATATAAAAATATATTTCCTTTTGGATTTTCCCATGTTGATGTTTTATAGCCTTTTAATTCTTCGTATGAATAATAGTTCAATCCGTCTATTACACCTTTTTCATATATTTGTACACTTTTAATAAGATTAATCGCTATTAAAATCATAAAACAACTTGCTACAGCATAACTACCTGACTGAACGAGAAACTGTTCAACTGTATCAATATCGCCACTTACGTACTGAGCATATATATACATACATTGCCCGATGAAATACACCGGTCCAAGTAAGGCAATCCAACGTCGTTTCACCCGAGGATATGTTGCAATAAGTTTTCCCGCGCTTTTTTTCATTTCATTTATTTTATATATCTTCCATAGAACAAAGAACAAAACACATAATGTAAAAACAAACATAATACATGACATCCAGTACACTCTTATTTTCCCCCTTTACATCATTACATGTAAATTTTACATTTTAAATCCCTATAGTACATATGCAATTGTGCATAAAAAAACAGGCAACCTCTTCCGGTTACCTGCCTTTCATTACATCTTCTCAATCCACTCCGTCAAGTTGTGCACAACTTGCGTCGGTTGTACTTCATATTCTGTTAACTTGTCCACAGTTGTTACTCCAGTGTGGACAAGAAGGGTATGCATACTAGCATTTATCCCCGCTAAAATATCTGTATCGTAGTTATCCCCAACCATTAAAGCTTCTTCTTTTCCTATGCCAAGCACTTTTAACGCTTGTTCCATAATGATTGATTCTGGTTTACCAATAAAGATTGGGTCCACACCTGTTGATACTGCAACAACTGATGTTAATGAACCGTTACCTGGTAATAATCCGCGCTCAGTTGGAATTGCAATATCCCCATTTGTTGAAATAAACGTTGCACCGTTACGCACAGCAAGGCACGCTTTCGCTAATTTTTCATATGTGATATCACGATCTAAACCAACAACGACGAAATCAGGATTTTCATCCACAATTTCAAATCCTTTTTCCACAAGAGCAGCGTGTAATCCCTCTTCACCAATCATATATACAGTTGCATCTTGTTTGCGCTCATAAATAAAGTTCGCTGTAGCCATACTCGTTGTGAATATTTGCTCCGCTTTCGCTGGAATATCGAAACGAACAAGCTTTTCTGCAACTTGTTCTGGTTTACGAGTTGAGTTATTTGTAACGAATAAATATGGAATACCGCGCTCTCCTAACGCTTTTACGAAGTCGCTTGCTTCTTCAATTTGCTCTTCACCGCGATACATTGTACCGTCTAAGTCAATTAAATAGCCTTTATACATCTGTTTGTCTCTCCTTCTATGCTAACGTTCATATCTATCATACCACTCTTATATTAACCCCTTTTTCAAAAGAAAAAAACGCTTTACCTTAAAGCGTCCCATAACGTTCATTTTTTCTCTTTTATTTGGTACGAACAATTACAATCGCCCACGCACATGTTTGCTAACGTCTTCACATTTGCATCTGCAAATAACCGCTTATACATATCTTTTTCATCTTCACACACTTGCGGGAATCTCTCTGCAATTTCCTTTAACGGACAGTTTTGCTTTTCAAATATGAAAGAATGCTCCCCATCTCGCTTTATTTGAACCATATAACCGTTTCTCTCTTGCATAGCAGCTACTTCTTGAACTTTATACGCTAAATTGCTTTGATTACTTATCCTCTTTTGCAACTGTTCTTCCATTCGTTTCGTTCTCGCTTGCAAGACGTGACGCAACATTTTTTCATCGCCCATTCGAGCCAAATCTTCTAGCATATCAATAGCAAATTGCTTATATTCTTTCGGGAATGTATCTTCTCCCTTTTGACTTAATCCATACAAATATGTTGGTCGTCCGACATGCTGTCTTACCATCTTTGAATAGATTAGCTCATCATTTTCTAGTTTACTTAAATGTCGACGAATCGCCATCTCTGTAATTTCTAAAGCTTCGGCTAATTCTGCTACAGTATGCTCTCCTTTTATCTTCAGTAATTGTACAATCTCTTCTCTCGTAGTACGTGCTTCCCCCATAGCTCACCCTTCTCCCTTTTCTTTCTCCTATACAATATAAGATCCCCAAAGGAATTCCCGGGGATCTTATAAGCACAATTATTCTGGTACAAATGCAGATACAGGTCCTAATTCCTTTTCTAAATAACTGTGAATATTCGCTGGGTATTTCTCTACCACGGCGATATGTTTTTGAATCGTCTTATATAATTCATCATGATTCATTTGAATATAATCTTGCGTAAGCATTTTTCGAAGAAGAATAATTTCTTTAATATGCGCTCCCTCTTCTCCACTTATAACTCTCTCGTCCATTAAAATATCAATAATATCTTCGTAACTTCCTGGATCGCGCATAATAAATCCATCAATCATCGCATTCCCTACATCTAATATACAATCGATAATAAGATGCGCCATGCGCTCTAATGCGTAAAATTCAAACTCGGTTTCATATGTCTTTTTCTCTTGAAATGTATTTGTTGCTCGTTCTAAACATACTAGCATTTGTTCTATTTTTTTTCTGTCTACGAAGTACATGAATGTCACCTACCTGGAAATTAAAGCATTTACATTTTAATTGTAACGCTTTCTTCTGAAAAAATCGACAATTTTTCGAATTCACCTTTTCCTCGTTATTTGTTATAGTTATATTTGTATGATTTTTGAAATTGGAGGAATGCAACCTTGGAACGTGAACTCGCACTAGAAATTGTCCGTGTAACAGAAGCAGCAGCCTTAGCATCCGCACAGTGGATGGGCCGCGGAAAGAAAAATGAAGCAGATGATGCAGCAACTACAGCTATGCGTGATATGTTCGATTCAGTAAACATGGCAGGTACAGTTGTAATCGGTGAAGGAGAACTTGATGAAGCACCGATGTTGTATATTGGTGAAGAACTAGGAACAGGTAACGGTCCAGAAGTAGATATCGCTGTTGACCCATTAGAAGGTACAAACATCGTTGCGAAAGGCCTTGCAAATGCAATGGCAGTTATCGCAATCGCAGATAAAGGAAACCTTCTTCATGCTCCGGATATGTACATGGAAAAAATCGCGGTTGGTCCAAAAGCAGCTGGTAAAATTAGCTTAGATGATCCAATTGAAAAAACAATTGAAATTGTAGCAGAAGCAAACAATAAAAAAATTCGTGACCTAACGGTTATCATCCAAGAACGTGAACGTCATCAAGATATTATTGACCGTGTTCGTGCAAAAGGTGCACGCGTAAAACTATTTGGTGATGGAGATGTTGGTGCATCAATCGCTACAGCTTTACCTGGAACGGGTATCGACTTATTCGTAGGTGTAGGCGGAGCTCCAGAAGGCGTTATTTCTGCAGCAGCATTAAAATGCCTTGAAGGTGAAATGCAAGCTCGCTTAGTTCCAATGAACGAAGAAGAAGAAGCTCGTTGTCGTGAAATGGGATTAGAAGATCCTCGTCAACTTCTTATGTTAGATGACTTAGTAGCTGGTGATGACGCAATCTTCTCAGCAACAGGTGTATCTGCTGGTGAATTATTAGACGGCGTGAAATTCCTTGGCGGAGATTTAGCTGAAACATATTCTATCGTTATGCGTTACAAAACAAGAACGGTACGATTCATTAAAACGCATCACCATTTAGATCATAAACCACACTTAAACTTAGATATTTAATAAAGGAGCCATGTGTATGGAAGAACGTTTCTTTCTGTACGACGATACAGTCGCTACAAAAACTCGTTTCGTTAGCTTTTTGGGGGAAAATGAGCGTCATGATTTAGCGCTTTTATACTCCGATCGTCATTACGGTAAAACGATAGTCCTTGATATGCAAAGCAACAAATTTGCTATCATCGGTCCTGACGATTTAAACGAACAAGGCTACTTAGAGCATGCATTTTCGATGTCTGAAGAAAATGCAGAAGAATTACGCTCATTTTTATTTGAACTTATATAATTTATCTGGAGCACCAGCTATGTTAGCTGGTGCTTTTTTACAATTAATATTTTGAATTTTCAATCTTACGTGTTATACTTATGAACAAATCTATTTGGATAGAAAGGACGTTATCTGCGTATGCCAACATTTACTTTGTAATGGATCAGCAATTGGATAGCATTACTCTCAAAAAAGCACCGTGCTTTTTCAAGGGAGTAGTCTGCCCATTCCCATTACGAAGGAACGTAACGCATCTGTAGTATGATGTTTACGGAGGTTCCTCTTGGGGGAACCTCTTTTTATTTTTGTCTACTTCTTATGTCTTCATACTACAAGACATCCAAATAGCTGTATTACGTTCCTTTGCCACTAATATAAGAGGTGAAGGAAAATGCAGAAAGTACAACTTTCTTGGAGTTTATATGAAAACGAACTAGCAACAATCGAAAAATATTGTAAAAATTGCAGGCGTACTACCCTTTTTACCGACACGAACATTCGCAGGCATAACGCAAACGGAAAGAACATATACCGATTTGCAATTTATAAATGTCCGAAAGATCATACGTGGAATCAAAAACTTCATATTTATAAATCATTTACTGATCACGTCGAAACTGTCGAGATGACTCAGCAAGAACAAACGGAAACAAGTACTACCATTTCCATTAGACAATACAAAGAAAGTGGTATAGCCGAAATAACGATCGTATTAGACATAGTTTTCGGTTCCCACCGGATTGATAAAGTGTTATCCACATATATTTCAGATTGGAGCCGTGCACTCATTGTGGATAAAATTAAAAATGGGCATATCCAATTGAACGGACAACAAATAAAACCAAACAAAACTCTTTCTGAAGGTGATTACATTTCAATTTGTTTGTAAGGAGGACTCGCATGTTAAAGGTGAAAAAAGGTACGATTGATTTATTGAATGACTTAGATGTAATGTATACAGCATGCAAAGAATTACTCTTACAGAACCAAATTTACCAATGGGATGATTCTTATCCGACGCGAGAACACATTTCCTATCATCTAGAACAGGCCGAATTGTATTGTCTATTCCAAGATCAAGTACTTGTCGGTGCTGTTGTCTTAAACGAAGCAGAGTCTCCAGAATACAAACTAATTGACTGGTCAGAAATAGACGGACGCTTTCTTATCGTCCACTCTTTTGTCATCCATCCGCTCGCGCAAGGCAAAGGATATAGTAAAGTACTTTTATCCTTTTGGGAAAGCGAAGCAAGACAGATGGGCTACAAAGGAATACGCCTAGATTGCTTTACAGGTAATCCCGTTTCATTAAGCTTATATGAAAAAAATAATTATATTTGTCGAGGTGCTGTTTACTTTGCAAGTAAACAGCCTCCTCATAATTGGTATAATTGCTATGAAAAAATCCTCTTACAATCGTAAGAGGATTTTTTCATTTCTTCACTTTTCGTAATACAAAGTGTGCACAACCGAAGTTACAGTACTCGTATAAATACTCTGATAAAGTACTAATTTTCGTATCATATGTCGAACGTTGATTACTATCATCAAAGAATCCGCGCAATCTAAGTTGCTCATAACCCCAGTCTCCAACGATATAATCATATTTATTTAAAATTTCTGCATAGCGCTCTTTAAGTGCTTCTTCACTAAAACCGTCACGAAAGTTTTTAATCACTTCGTACTGAACATTATTAACGCTCACCGTAGTATGAATCTCTTGCTTTTGCTCCATTATGAACTTCCTCTCTAAGAATTCTTCTTTTTATCGTATCACAAAGCATAACAACCAACAATTTCAAATACAAAAAATTGAAAATTAGTGCATGCTATGGAGAAGGAGGTGCTACATCGTGAAAAAACAAATTATACTCTCTCTTCTCACTCTTTCCTTATTTGCAGGCTGCCAATCAACTAATAAAGCCGAAATGGAGCGTGAAGAAGGAAGTCGTGTTCTTGTTTCCAACAAAAACGACATGTATCATACGGAAAATACAAATACACGGCTCACAAGGGTGGGCTATTCATCTAAACAAAAACATGAAGTATCTAACAAACAAGTAGGAGCCATTAACCGTGAGAAAGTCGCCGAAATGATTACGAGCATGACAGTCAAACTTCCTGACGTCACCAATGCCGCTACACTCGTTACCGACGACGAAGTGTTCGTTGTATACCGTGCAAACACAACGGATCCGAAACTCGTAACAGATCAAGTATATAAAACTGCTTTGTCCATCGTCCCTCGCTATTATAAAGCATATGTATCAACAAACCAAAAGTTGATTTCTCAAATTCAAGGTCTTCAATCTGGTAGCTTAAACGATAAAGAATATGAACAAAGTCTTGATATGTTAAAACGTGAAATGAGCGATAATCCTCATTTGAACAATACGGGGGATCAAACTTTAAATGATATGATAAAAAAATAAAAAGGTGGAGAAAACCTCCACCTTTTTACTATTTCTTACGGTTTGCATAAACCTCCATCGCATCACACATAAACTGCGCTAATCCCACGCCAAACTTATCAATATTTTTCGTAAAGCGCTCATCAGCAACATACATTTGACCTAGTCCCTTAAATGCCTCTAATGAATATTCACCGAAGTTTTGCAAGTAATCGTACCATACCCCGATTGCTTCTTGTGCCTCTTTAGAATCCGGTGCTCCATTTCGAAGTGTCGCTAGATTTCTGTAAATAGTATTAAACTCCTCCTGTTTCTCTGTAGACATACCCTTCGCTGTTTTATTCGCTTTATCTACAGCCTCATCTCCCCATCGTTCACGTGCTTCTTCTTCGTACGGGTTATGACTAAAATCAAATCCTTCAAATTTCTCTTTATTTGTCATCTCAATGTCTCCTTTTGTATGCTTAATTGTTTTATCAATCGTCGCTATCACTTTATCCAACCTAGCTCGCTTTTCAAGAAGCATTTTCTTATGAAGCTGTAGTGCTTCTTTGTGGTCAAATGACGGACTCTTGATAATTTCTTTAATCTTCTTCAAAGGGAAGCCTAGCTCTTTAAAAAACAAAATTTGCTGCAACGTTTCTAAATTTCCATTGGAATACAGACGATATCCAGACTCTGTCGTCTCATCTGGGGTTAACAACCCAATTTCATCGTAATGATGCAGTGTGCGCACACTAATCCCAACTAAATTAGCTACTTCTTTTACCCTCATTGTCATGCGTATCTCCCCCTTAATACATACGATAAAGTATGACGCAACGTTAGAGTCAATAAGTAAATTCATTTATCTCTAAAAGTTTCATCTCTCCCATATTTCATGCATAATAGATATGTACATATATTAGAAAGCGGTGAAAGTATGGTTTCAAATACTGTAATTGCCAGCATCATATTTCAACTCGTTGTTTCGGTTCTGGTCCCAATTATTGTACTCGTTTATTTCCGTAAAAAATATAATATTAATTGGAAATTGGTCGGCGTTGGTGTTCTTATCTTTATTGGATTTACCCAAATTCTCGAAACACCGTTCCACCTATTTATGCGTGGTAATCCAGCAATCGCTCCATTTTTAGAAAATCCGTATGTCTTTGCAATTTATGGCGGACTAACTGCTGGTATTTTTGAAGAATTAGGACGCTTCGTTGCCTTCTTCTTCCTACTAAAAAAATATCTAGAATATAAAGATGGCTTCGCTTATGGAATTGGTCATGGCGGGATTGAATCCATTTTAGTTGGCGGATTCTCTGCCCTACAAGCATTAATCTTTGCTAATTCCATTAACAACGGAAGTTTCGCTCAAATGGTTGAAAAAATGCCTGAGCTCAGTCGTTTACAGGACATGTTAATTCAGCAACCTGCCTACTTATACTTACTTGGTAGCTTAGAAAGAATTATGGCACTCGTTCTGCAAATTGCCTTCACAATGCTTGTCGTATACGCGGTAAAACAAAAGAAATACATCTTCCTCGTATACGCTATACTATTCCACGCACTTGTAGACTTTTTCGCAGCACTTTACCAAACAAAAATGATTAACATCTTTGTAGCAGAAGGAATTACTCTTCTCTTCGCGATTGGTGGTTTCATTCTTATTCGTAAAATGAAAGAGAAATTAGTAAGTGTGCCAGAGTAAAAAATAACCCACCAGTTGGTGGGTTATTTTTTATATGGATTTTCGTAGTGATGATAACTTTTCCCCCCTCGCAGCTCCCTCTTTGTTTCTGCATCTATAACGATGTACTTATGAAACTCATCTACTTCATCTTGAGAAAAGGAACCAAAAAAATAAACTTGGCGATCTGGATGAACAAACGAATCCTGAATCACCACTCTACTACGACAGCCGACAGCTGTTTTTTGTCGGAAGGTAAATTCTGCATCTTGTACTTCTTTCCATAAAATTTTCTTTCGAACACTATACGAAGCATTTTTGTATTCCTTATAGACCTTCTTATCTAACTGTTCATAAAATAGATTTTCATTCACAAACGATTTATTTCGATTGCTTGGATAGTCTAATTTTTGATTTGATTGTGCATATGTTGTGGACAATTGCGCGAGAAAACAAATACTGAATACAATGCATATCATTTTTTTCATAATTGCACCTCAAATTTTCATTATCCACATTACTTTTCCACATACTTAGATCACTATTCCGTTTCCAATAAAAAGGAATTATTTCCACATTTGTCGAAGTATATAGCGTCAACTTGAAAGATGGGGATGAATTATGAAGAAAATTATTGTAATACGACATTGTTCCGCAACTGGACAAAAACGTGATGCCGAATTAACGTTTGCCGGAAAAGATCAAGCTAACACCCTTGCTGCATTCCTCTTAGAAAATCAGCTACAAATAGATCATATTATTTCGAGCCCATTTGTCCGAGCTATCGATTCCATTCGGCCCTATGCGCTCAAAGCTAACCTATCTATCGAAGAGGATGAACGATTAGCTGAACGTATATTAAGCAACGTTCCGATGGATGATTGGATGCAAAAACTAGAATCTACTTTTACAAACATAGATATTGCCTTTTCAGGCGGAGAGTCAACAAAACAAGCAACGGACCGTGCTATATCGCTTATCCAAGACGTTTTAAAGTTAAACCATACTATAACACTACTCGTTACACATGGAAACTTACTTACGCTCATTTTAAAGCACTTTGATCGTACGATCGGCTTTAGTGAATGGAGAACTTTAACGAATCCTGATGTTTACGAAATTACAATCGATGAACAAAGTTTCATAAAACGATTATGGGAAGCATCGTCCAAATAGTATCCCTTTCCAAAACACTCAGTTGACGCCACGAGAAGAGACTGTATTAACAATAGAGAGGGGTATCATTCAATATGTACGAAGACGTACTTTCTTTACTACATAAAACAAATGCTTCTTATGAAAAATTTGAACACGAACCAGTACTTGACTATGAAACAGATCGTATCGTTCGTGAAAGACTTGGTTTGCAAGGCACTCCAAGTAAAAGCTTATTTTTAAAATCAAAATCCGGGGAGCATTACGTATTCTTTACGTTAGAAGGCACTCGCCTCAACCGAGGAGAGATGAAGGAAATAACAGGAGAGAGCTTATCTCTCTGTTCTCCTAATGAGCTAAGAGAAGAGACTGGTTGCACGCCAGGATGTGTAGCTCCTTTCGGTTATTCACAAGATGTAACGATTATTGTGGACAGTTCAATTTATACTTACGATAAAATTTTAATTACACCTGGTGTACCTGAATTTACAATTGAATTATCCACAGAGGAATTAAAAAAGATTTTATCCACATGTCAAAATAAAGTTTTAGAGTATAAGAAAAAAGAGAGCTAATGATTAGCTCTCTTTTTTCATTATTTCGCTTCTGCTACTTTTTCTTTTGCAGAACGTACTTGCTCGTCCGCATGATAAGAAGAACGTACAAGTGGGCCAGCTTCACAGTGGCTAAATCCTTTGCTAAGTGCAATTTCTTTAAGCTCTGCAAATTCTGCTGGTGGGTAATATTTAATAACTGGTAAATGCTTCTTAGATGGTTGTAGGTATTGTCCAAGAGTTAAAATATCCACATTGTTTGCACGTAAGTCATCCATTGCTTCAATTAAATCTTCTCTCGTTTCACCTAAGCCCAGCATAATGCTCGATTTAGTTGGAATATCAGGCTGCATTTCTTTTGCTCGACGTAAAAACTCTAATGAACGGTCATATTTTGCTCTAGCGCGAACTCGGTTAGATAATCGACGTACTGTTTCAATGTTATGGTTCAAAATATCTGGTTTTGCATCCATTAACATTTTTAAGTTTTCTTCTACCCCACCCATATCAGATGGTAATACTTCGATAGACGTGAATGGATTCTCACGACGTACAGCGCGTACTGTTTCAGCAAAAACAGCTGCTCCGCCGTCCTTTAAATCATCACGTGCAACCGCTGTTATAACAACGTGCTTTAAGCCCATTTGTACTACAGAATCTGCTACGCGTTCTGGTTCTTGTAAATCAAGCTCAGTTGGTAAGCCTGTTTTAACCGCACAAAAACGACAAGCACGTGTACAAACCGCACCTAAGATCATAAATGTTGCTGTTTTCCTTACAGCCCAGCATTCATGAATATTCGGACATTTCGCCTCTTCACAAACTGTATGAAGATTCTTAGAACGCATCATTTTCTTTAAGCCTGTATAGTTTTCATTCGTGTTTAACTTAATTTTCAACCATTCGGGCTTGCGCTTATACTCTGTTTGTTTTGTCATGGTTATCAACTCCGCACAATATGAAATAGTTTACCGTGTTCGCTTCTTTCAATGTAACATATCTATTCTAACGTATGAAAGCGATTTGCTCAAATGAAGATTCTAAGATTTTTTCCAATCGTTCCCTATAATGAAATACTCCGTATATCCCACACTAAAAAGAGTGATGTTGTGAAAGGAGTCTATTTCATGCTTCGAAAAATTTCTCTTTTGCTTTCGATTTGCTTTCTTCTCCACCAAAACATCGCTTACGGTGAAGATAATCAGCAAAGCATATATGAAAAGCGCATGGCACTATATAAAGAAACTGAGCAATCTTCCGGTATTCCGTGGTATTACTTAGCCGCAATGGATCAATACGAAAGAAACATACGGAGCGTAAGAAAAGATATTCCGAAAAAACCAGATGCCATCATTTCCCTTTATTTCAAACCTGAAATATGGGCTGGACCTGTTAATAGTAATGATACTCTCCCCCATACAATTTCTCTATTTGGCGGAATGGGTTTAGATGGTGACAAAGATGGATTTGCAAATGCAAATAACGACCGTGATCTTCTGCATACAGCAGCAACTATTTTAAAGAAACAAGGAACGTCGGAAGACCGTATTAACATTATGCTTTGGGAATATTATAGACGTGCAAAAACAGTTGAATTAATTACAGAATACGCCCGAATTTATAAACATTATGGACGCATTAATTTAGAAGGTAATGCTTTCCCTCTCCCGATTCGCAGTGACCATAGCTATCGTAGTACTTTCGGTGCTGGTAGAAGCTTTGGCGGCAGGAGGATTCATGAAGGAACCGATATTTTTGCTGGATATGGCGTACCAGTACGATCAACTTGCTATGGCGTTATTGAAACAAAAGGATGGAATCGTCTTGGTGGATGGCGCATTGGTATTCGTGACCTTCATAATAATTACCACTATTACGCTCATTTAGGCGGGTTCTCTAAAGAAATACAGCTCGGACAAATTGTCGAACCAGGAAAAGTAATCGGATTTGTCGGTAGTACCGGCTACGGTCCTCCTGGTACAGCTGGAAAATTCCCGCCCCACTTACATTTCGGCATGTATAAAGACAATGGCTATACAGAATGGGCTTTCGATCCATACATGCATTTAAGCCTTTGGGAACGAAAAGAACGAGCAAATACAAAACGATAACCGTAGCAAATTGCTACGGTTATTTTTATAAATATAAATCAATAGAACACTACTGACTAATTATCCGTTTTCTTTTTATCTGGTACAGTAACTCCGCCACTTCCGTAATAAGTAGGCACTTCACCTTGAACGATGCGCGTCGCAATCGGAATGTTTTGCTTCACCTTAATTTCTTTCGTGCGTAACGGAATCATAACTTGTAACGTCACTTCCACTTCCATAATAATTTTGATCGCCGTATTATTAATTCCTTGCGGCTCAACTAATTGTTTAATATCCGTATTCACATGACCAATTGGCGTAAAATTAATCGGAATATCTGGTCCTATATTACCAAGAAGCGCATTATCAGTTATGCGCCCAAAAGGAACTGACATAGATACCCCATTCTCTTCAAAAATACCAAGTGCTTTCGTATCCCCTTTTTCTACTTGTTGTAAATATTTTTCTATGTATGCAGTAGTCGATGTTAATATTTCATTTACTTGTTTTGTATTTAAATCAATTGTAGATACTTTCCCGTTCCTATCCGTTTGCACTTTCATTAATGAATCTACATCAAACCCTTCATTAATTCGGTCTTTTACCGCTTTCGTCATAACTGCTGTTGCCATTTTATGAGTCTCTGTTTCCCCATACTTAATTAACGTTGGCTGAATACTTTTATTTACAATCCATAAACCTTGAACTACCATTACGATAAAAATAATAAATGAAATAAGCAGTATATACCGAAAGGAAATCGGTCCCCTTCGAAACCGCGAATTTTTCGAACGAAATATGCCCATAAGAAAACCCTCCTTCTTATATTATTTCTATGCAAGAAAGAGGGACGATATATGCTTATCTCATTTTTAATAGTGCATCTTTTCCGATTGTGCCTACCGGAATACCTAAAGCTTCTGCTCCAGTCGTTACTGATTCCAGCGGTGCTTCAAGAAGTTGTTCAATCGTTCTTACACCAACCGCACGGCCAGCAATAATTCCTCGATCACCTAACTTCTCATTTAGAAGACCTACATCTAAAGCACCGCACATAATATATCCTTTATCGCTCATTACAGCTAGCAAATTTGTCTTTGGAAGTTTTACGCTAACAGCAATGAACGTATAGTTATCAATTATAATTGGCTCTACATTAACCATAGTTCACACTCCTCTCTTTCTTATCTTTATGACAAGAGAAAAATGAGTGTTACAAGTTAACTAGCCTATAGTTTGACTGAAGATGTATAAGTTATCAACATGTCTGTTAGTACATCTCTAAGCAATTCCGGCATATAATATTGTTTGTCAGAAAGTGTGGATAGCTCTGGGTATAAGTATCCGAATGTAAACATATCAATCGTTCCTACCGTATATATCCGGTCTAATTCCAGCGATTCGCCGTTAATCAATACATCTTCTAGTAAAATTTTATTCCCTGGAATCGTATCTGGAATCACTTCCAAACCATCGTAAATCATTTTCCCCATTACTTTTCCACGAAATCCGAATCCTTTCACCTCAAGATTCTCCATATTCGGGCGGCGCGCTTTCAAAATAACTTCTCTTAACGTTTTCCCTGGTACTTTTAATAGACATGGATTAATGGGATGTGGACAAATCCGATGAATATCTCCGCGCGTCACAACACCTTCATTTAATCCCTCAAGAAGTACACCAGCATTCACCATCCCAACATCCGCATTACACCACTCTTTAAGTGCACTTGCCAACATATGAGAAAACGTCGTCTCCTTAAACCAATCAACCGGCAATGATTCTTTTAAATGAACGACAGGCTCAGCCATTATCTGCTTACTTTCTTCCTTTAGCATTTCAATTGTGGATAACGGCTCGCTATAAGCACCTAACCGTTCTGTCTTAATCGCTCTACCGTCTTTTTTCAACAGTCTCTTCGTCTCTTTATCCACAGTAAGCTGAACATGACCAACGTAATGTCCCCACTTTTCACAACAGCAAAGCAAAGTATTATCCACAAGAACACCGCGCTCAAATAAATGATGCGTATGTGCCCCTAAAATAACATCTATATCATAATGCTCCGCCATATACTCATCCATACTTTTTCCAAGATGAGAAAGCACAACAGTAATATGAGCTGTATCCTTAACTTCTTCTAAAATAGACTCTAAATGGATGATTGGATCTTCAATATGCCAGTCTAACATATGATAAAACTCTGGATAAGCTACCGTTAATCCAATAAAGGCAATCGTAATCCCATCTGTCGTTGTATGTAATTTATAAGGCTGCGCCCACGCCGGACGTACACCTTCTTTTTCAAATAAATTCGCTACAAGCACCTCAAACCCAGCATCATCATATAGACGATTCAAATGCTCTTTCGCTAACGTAATTCCTTCATTATTTCCGATCGTTACATAATCATATAACGCCTCATTTAATAATTTTGTATTCCCAAGTCCATTTGTCGCTTCCGAAATACTATGAAAACGATCCACATGATCGCCAATATCCACAGTTAAAACAGTCTCTCCCGCTTCCTGTCTTCGCTTTTTCTCCCCTCGTACAAACCGAGAAATTTGCGGCCAATTTTCAAAATGACTATGTATATCGTTTGTATGATAAAGGTGGATGATTATTTCTTTATTTATATTCAGAGAAAAAACCTCCTCTCAGTTCCTTACTGCCATTTACGCTATACGTACGCAATAATCCTGTAAATACTTTTCGTCTTTTCTTGCTATTCTACATTGTACTCGCATTATAAGAAAAAGCCAAAGATTGCCCTTTTAATATGGAAAACTTTATATTACTTTTTCTAGTGTGTTGATTAGTTTTGGGCGGGAATTTTTCGAGAGGTTTAGCGAGCAATGCGGCGGATTTGTCAGTATCTTTGTCTTACCTCTGGTCGTTCTCTTTTCGTATAAAATGTTGCGGGGGTATGTTTGGGATTTCTTTTGTCTTATTTTGTCGACAAATCGATATTCCTTGTCGAACCGCTGATATATTGAAATAATCGCCGATATATTCCGAGTTGTGGTCGATATATTTGAATAATCGCTGATATATTTTACCGAACACCCACACGGGTATCTTACAGCCGAACCCGAATATACAACATAAAAAAGCGCCCTGCTATGCAGGGCGCTTTCTTCATACATATATTATCCAGTTCCAGCGGCTAGAATGTTCGGTGGCTTCACTTCTTCCTATGAGGCAAAAAGCGCCTCTACGTCAGAAGCTCCATCCCCCTCACATTCTGAACGAGCCGCTTCCACTTTCATATATTGTCCAGCTTCGCCTCCTAGACCCTCATGTCTAAGAACCTTCCGCACCAGAAGATAAAAAGCATCTTCTGTACGAAAGAACCTTAGCCAACGGGTCTGGACAGTCGGCTCCGCATTTCTATTTAACCAATAGAACCTTCCATCTCAAACTTGATTAGGCGGTTCATTTCAACTGCGTATTCCATTGGAAGTTCGCGAGTGAATGGCTCGATGAAGCCCATTACGATCATTTCTGTAGCTTCTTGCTCAGAAATACCGCGGCTCATTAGGTAGAATAATTGTTCTTCTGATACTTTAGATACTTTCGCTTCGTGCTCAAGTGAAACGTAATCGTTTTTGATTTCGTTGTAAGGAATTGTATCAGATGTAGATTGGTTATCCATGATTAACGTGTCACACTCGATGTTAGAGCGAGAGTTTTTCGCTTTTGGTCCGAATTGTACGATACCACGGTAAGTTACTTTACCACCATGCTTCGCAATCGATTTAGAAACGATTGTTGAAGACGTGTTTGGTGCTAAGTGAATCATTTTCGCACCAGCATCTTGGTGTTGGCCTTTACCAGCAATCGCGATAGATAATGTTAAACCACGAGCGCCTTCGCCTTTTAAGATAACTGCTGGGTATTTCATCGTTAATTTAGATCCGATGTTACCGTCAATCCATTCCATCGTTGCGTTTTCTTCACAAACCGCACGTTTTGTAACTAGGTTGTATACGTTGTTCGCCCAGTTTTGGATTGTTGTATAACGGCAATATGCATCTTTTTTAATGATGATTTCTACTACCGCACTATGAAGTGAGTTAGTAGTGTAAACAGGTGCTGTACAACCTTCTACGTAGTGTACGTGTGCGCCTTCGTCTACGATGATAAGCGTACGCTCGAATTGTCCCATATTTTCAGAGTTAATACGGAAATACGCTTGAAGTGGTGTATCAACTTTAATACCTTTTGGAACGTAGATGAATGATCCACCAGACCAAACTGCAGAGTTTAATGCAGAGAATTTGTTGTCTGTTGGTGGGATTACTTTTCCGAAATGCTCACGGAAAATATCTTCGTTCTCTTTTAATGCGCTATCTGTATCTTTGAAGACGACTCCTAGATCTTCTAGGTCTTCTTTCATGTTGTGGTATACAACTTCAGATTCGTACTGTGCAGATACACCAGCTAAATATTTTTGCTCAGCTTCAGGAATACCTAATTTATCAAATGTCGCTTTAATTTCCTCAGGTACTTCATCCCAAGACTTCTCAGATTTCTCAGATGGTTTTACGTAGTACGTAATTTCATCGAAATCTAAGTCGTTTAAGTCGCCGCCCCATTGTGGCATTGGCATTTCATAGAACTTATCCAGTGATTTTAAACGGAAGTCTAACATCCACTGTGGTTCTTCTTTCATACGTGAAATCTCTTCAACGATTTCTTTTGTTAAACCGCGTCCAGCACGGAAAATCGAAACGTCTTTATCCTTGAAACCATATTTATAATCGCCGATATCTGGCAGTTGCTTCGCCATGTTGGTGTGTCCCTCCTTATATAACCTCGTTTTTAGGAACCTTTAACATTACTTATCTTCGTTTAAGCCCTTTTCTAACGCTTTCCACGCTAATGTTGCACATTTAATACGTGCCGGGAACTTGCATACGCCTTGTAATGCTTCAATATCTCCTAAATCAATGCTGTCATCATACTCTTTTCCTAGCATCATGTCAGAGAAAATTTTAGAAAGCTTAAGAGCCTCTTCGATTTTCTTTCCTTTTACTGCTTGTGTCATCATTGAAGCTGAAGACATTGAAATTGAACATCCTTCGCCTTCAAACTTCGCTTCTTGTACAATACCCTCTTCTACTTTCATCGTAAGTTGAATACGATCGCCACAAGTTGGATTGTTCAAGTTAACGGTAACACTATCTTCTAACACGCCATGGTTACGAGGATTTTTATAATGATCCATAATAACTTGACGATATAACGTATCTAAATTATTAAATGACATTTGTGAAATACTCCTTTGTCTTGATTAGCGATTCAACAAATGTATCAATTTCTTCTTTTGTATTATATAAATAGAAGCTCGCACGTGCTGTAGAAGAAGCTTTTAGCCACTTCATAAGTGGTTGTGCACAGTGATGTCCTGCGCGAACCGCAATGCCTTCTACATCTAATACAGTTGCTACATCGTGAGGATGTACGTCTTCAATATTAAATGTAACTAGACCAGCGCGATGCTTTGGACCATAAATTGTAACGCCATCTACTTCTGATAGTCTCTCTAAAGCGTATTGCGCTAATTCATGTTCATGCTTTTCAATATTATGAAGACCGATTTCTTCTAGGAAATCAATTGCCGCACCAAGTCCGATTGCATTACCGATAATCGGTGTACCTGCTTCGAACTTCCACGGAAGCTCTTTCCAAGTAGACTCTTGTAAGTCTACGAAATCAATCATTTCACCACCAAATTCAATTGGTTCCATATTGTTTAGCAATTCTTTCTTACCATATAATACGCCGACACCTGTTGGTCCGCACATCTTATGAGCAGATAATGCGTAGAAATCACAGTTTAAATCTTGTACATCCACTTTCATATGAGGTGCACTTTGTGCTCCATCAACGATCATGATTGCACCGTTTTCATGTGCGATTGCTCCGATTTCTTTTACAGGGTTAATCGTTCCAAGTACGTTAGAAACGTGCATGATAGAAACGATTTTTGTATTCGGTGTAACTGTTTGACGAACATCTTCTAAAGAAATTGTACCGTCTAGTTGAAGCGGAAGGTATTTTAAAGTTGCACCAGTTTTCTTCGCAACTTGTTGCCACGGAATGATGTTACTATGGTGCTCCATGTAAGAGATGACGATTTCATCGCCTTCTTTTACATTATCAAGACCATAGCTAGCTGCTACTGTATTTAATGCAGTTGTCGTTCCGCGCGTGAAAATAATCTCTTCCATTGATTTCGCATTAATAAACTTGCGAACTTTCTCACGTGCACCTTCATACGCGTCGGTAGCTTTCGTACCGAGCGTATGAACACCGCGATGCACGTTAGAATTATATTCTTTATAATAACGTTCTAACGTTTCAATGACTTGAATTGGTTTTTGAGAAGTTGCTGCACTATCGAAATAAACAAGTTGTTTGCCGTTCACTTTTTGATCAAGAATTGGAAACTGTTTGCGTATTTCATGAATATTCATTAGCGAACTTTCCTTTCAATTACCTCAACAAGCTGTGCCTTTACTCCTTCAATTGGAAGCTCATTTACTACAGGTGCTAAGAATCCATGGATGACTAAACGTTCTGCTTCGCGTTTTGGAATCCCACGGCTCATCAAGTAGTATAATTGGTATGGATCTACGCGGCCTACTGAAGCTGCGTGACCTGCCATTACATCATCTTCATCGATTAAAAGAATTGGGTTTGCATCACCGCGAGCTTTCTCATCTAACATAAGAACGCGAGAAGATTGTTGTGCATTTGATTTAGATGCACCATGTTCAATCTTACCAATTCCATTAAAGATAGATGTTGCACTATCTTTTTGTACTCCGTGTTTTAAAATCCAACCTTCAGAGTGTTTACCGAAGTGAACAACTTTAGTTGTAAAGTTTTGTGTTTGGTTACCACGGCCAATTGTTACTGTTTTTGTATCAGCAAATGATCCGTCGCCCATTAAGTTCGTAACGTTCTCTGAGATTGTATTTCCGTCATTCATAAGGCCTAGAGCCCAATCAATACGGCCGTCGCGTCCAACAATGCCGCGGCGGTTAACGTAAGTTGTTACGTCTTTTGCTAATAGATCAACCGCACCGAATTTCACTTGTGCGCCTTGTTCCACGATTACTTCTGCTACGATATTTGCAATACCTTTAGCATTTTCATTTGCAACGTAGTTTTCTACATATGTTGCAGTACTGTTCGCATCAGCTACGAATAATACATGGTTATATACGTTAGCTTCTTCGCCGTCTACTAAGAATACAGCTTGAAGTGGAGTTTCAAGAACAACGTTTTTCGGAACATATACGAATGCACCGCCGTTGATTAATGCAGCATGAAGTGCAGTTAGACGATGCTCGTCTACTTTCACGCCGTCTTTCATTAAGTACTTTTGTACTAGTTCAGCATGCTCTGTTGCAGCTGTTACGATGTCTGTAAAAATAACACCTTTTTCTTTCGCTTCGTCTGCTAAAGAAACGAAAGCAGTTGTACCAGTACGTTGTACTAATACGCTGTTATTTTCATCGATTAAGTTTTTCACTGCTTCTGGAAGCTCTGTTAAAGAACTTACAGGCTCTTGCTTAGCAGCGTCGCCTTTTCCGATAAAGTCCCATTTTTCAATTTTCGTTTTATCAGGCGTTGGCATTGGAAGTTCAGTTGCTTGTGCAAGAGCTTGTAAGCGGAACTCAGTCAACCAAGCAGCTTCGTTTACTTCGCTTGCGCGCTGACGGATTGTTTCTTGATCGAAAGGTAATGTACCGATTGTCATGTTTATGCTCCTCTCTTACGCTTCTTGCTCTGCTGTTTCGTCTTCAATACCTAATTCTTTTTTAATCCAGTCGTAGCCTTCAGCTTCTAGACGTTGAGCAAGCTCAGGGCCACCAGATTTAACGATACGACCGTTCATCATAACGTGAACGAAGTCTGGAGTGATGTAGTTTAATAAACGTTGGTAATGCGTAATCATTAGGCAGCCGAACTCTTCGCCGCGCATTTGGTTAATACCTTTAGATACAACTTTTAATGCATCGATATCAAGACCTGAGTCGATTTCATCTAAGATTGCAATTTTTGGCTCGATCATCATTAATTGAAGAATCTCATTACGTTTTTTCTCACCGCCAGAGAAACCTTCGTTTAAGTAACGTTGTGCCATTTCTGGATCCATTTCTAGGAATTCCATGTTTTTATCTAATGTACGGATAAATTTCATAAGAGAAATTTCTTCGCCTTCTTCACGACGTGCATTAATTGCAGAACGTAAGAAGTCAGCGTTTGTTACTCCGCTAATTTCACTTGGATATTGCATTGCTAAGAATAGACCTGCTAGTGCGCGCTCGTCTACTTCCATTTCTAATACATCTTCACCGTCGATGATGATGCTACCTTCTGTTACTTCATACTTTGGGTGACCCATAATCGCAGAAGATAAAGTTGATTTACCTGTTCCGTTAGGTCCCATAATTGCGTGGATTTCTCCACCTTTTACTTCAAGGTTTACACCTTTTAAAATTTCTTTACCGTCGATTGATACGTGTAAGTCTTTAACCGTTAATGTAGAACCAGCCATCTCAATACCTCCATTAATCCTCTATATACATTTTAAAAATTCCTAAAACGTTCATATTCTCATTTTATTCTCATTCTAATCTTATAGCAAATAAAATGATATCGCAAACGACGAAAAAAAGTAACAATTTTTTCACAAATGTATATAAGTATTTCCCTTGCATCCTTATATGATACACTTTTCTTCTTATATATATAAAGAAAAAAGGACTGGGAATTTCCCAATCCTTTCCTGCACTTATTCATTTACTGGAAGTACAGCACCTTTATATTCTTTATTGATAAAGTCTTGAATTTCTTTTGAATGCAATACATCTACTAACTCTTTAATTTCTTTTTTCTTCTCGTCACCTTTACGAACTGCGATAATATTTGCATAAGGAGAGTCTGATCCTTCAATTGCAATTGCATCCTTTGTTGGATTTAATTTCGCATCAATTGCGTAGTTTGAATTAATAAATAAAGCATCACCTTCATTGTTTTCGTACAGCTTCGGTGAAAGTCCAGGTTCTACATCTGTTTTAAACTTTAAATTTTTCGGATTTTCTACAACATCTTTTACTGTTGCTTTAACAACATCTACACCGTCTTTTAATTTAATAGCGCCGCCTTTTTGTAACAATGCGAGCATACGGCCACGCTCCGCTACGTTATTACTCATAATAACTGTTCCGCCATCTGGAAGTTCTTTTAAGCTTTTATATTTCTTAGAATAAATGCCCATTGGCTCTAAATGAATTTTTCCTGCATTTACAATTTTGTATCCTTTTTCTTGAATCTCTTTATCTAAATAAGGGATATGTTGAAAATAATTTGCATCGATTTCTTTATCAGCTAATGCCTTATTTGGTAAAACATAATCCTGGAATTTTTTTATCTCTAACTTAATGCCCTTTTTCTCTAATATTGGCTGTGCCTTTTCTAAAATAACAGCGTGGGGTATATTAGAAGCGCCAACGACAAGCTTATTCTCATCTTTCCCCCCGCAAGCAGCTAATGTAAATACAGACAGTGCTGTAACAACTGACAATAGAATCTTTTTCATATGATGTCCCCTTCTCCCCTATAGTTATGTAGTAAAAAAAGGACCGGCATACACCAGCCCTTTTTCCGCAATTATTCTTTTACAGGAACAACTGCCCCTTTATATTCTTTAGTAATAAAGTCTTCAATTTCTTTAGAATGCAGTACTTCTATAAGAGCTTTAATCTCTTTTTTATCTTTATCGCCTTTACGAACAGCTACTACGTTTGCGTATGGAGAATCATTTCCTTCAATTGCAATCGCGTCTTTTTCTGGGTTTAATTTCGCATCAATTGCATAGTTAGAATTAATTAGAACCGCATCGCCTTCTTTATTGTTATACACTTGTGGCAATAAACCAGGCTCGATATCCGTTTTGAACTTTAAGTTTTTCGGATTATCCGCAATATCTTTTGGAGTTGCTTTAACTGGCTCTACTCCGTCTTTAATTTTTAAAATGCCTTCTTTTTGTAAAATTGCTAAACCACGACCATGATCAGTAACAGAATTACTCATAATAATTGTCGCCCCGTTTGGAAGTTCTTTTAAGCTCTTATATTTTTGAGAATACACACCAATCGGTTCTAAATGAACTTTTCCTGCTATTTCAAAATCATATTTCTTATCTTTAATCTCTTTTTCTAAATACGGAATGTGCTGGAAGTAGTTTGCATCTAATTCTTTATCTGCTAACGATTTATTCGGTAACACGTAGTCTTGGAATTTTTTAATTTCTAACTCAATTCCTTTTTTCTCAAGTAACGGTTTTGCCTTTTCTAAAATTTCAGCGTGCGGTACGTTAGAAGCACCAACAACAAGTTTCTTTTCATCTTTATCTTTCCCGCCACAAGCAGCTAACCCAAAAATTGAAGTTGAAATAAGTGCTGTAAGTAATAATTTTTTCATTTGAAATATCCCCCTGTTTTCATTATCTTTTATCTATTCGAGTCGTTAAACTATCACCAATCCACTGAATTAAAAATACAACGAGTAATACACAAATTGTCGCAACGATTGTTACATCGTTATTTCCACGCTGGAATCCCTCTAAGTAAGCAAGTGTTCCAAGACCACCAGCACCAACAACACCTGCCATTGCTGTATAGCCTACTAAAGCAATAGTCGTAACCGTAATACCAGATACTAACGCTGGTAACGATTCTGGAATTAACACCTTCAAAATAATTGTGCTTGTTTTTGCTCCCATCGCTTTTGAAGCTTCAATTACACCTTTATCAATCTCACGAAGCGCGATTTCAACCATTCTCGCGTAAAATGGTGCCGCTCCAATAATTAAAGCTGGCAGCGCTGCACTCGCTCCGAGTATTGTTCCAAGAAGAATCTTTGTGAACGGGATTAATAAAATAATTAAAATGATGAACGGTATAGAACGGAAAATGTTTACGAACGCTCCAATCACCGTATTAATCGCTTTATTTTCCCATAAATTATCTTTCGCTGTCATAAAGAGTAATAGTCCTAAAATAAGTCCTAAAACAAATGTGGCAAGTGCTGCGATTGCCGTCATATATAACGTTTCACCAGTTGCTTCTAACATTTGATTCCAATCAATATTTGCGATTAACTTATCCATGTGCAATCACCTCCAGCTCTACTTGATCTTGATGAATCCCTTCTATTGCTTGCTGGATCGCTGTTTCTTCACCATTTAAATGAACGACTAAACTCCCGTAAGATCCGTTATTCGTTTGCGCGATATTTCCTTGCAAAATGCTAACTTCTATATCACCGCGCTGCATTAACCTTTGAAGTACCGGTCTTTCTACCGCTTCACCGACAAACTGCAAACGAATTACTTTTCCATCTGGATACTTTTCTATTAAACTTTCAATCGTTTCATTTGTATCTTCAGAATCTGTTAACTGCTGTACAAATCGTTTTGTAATGTCTTGCTGTGGATTACGGAATACGTCAAGTACTGGACCCGTTTCTACGATCTTCCCTTTCTCCATTACAGCAACTCGATTACAAATTTTGCGAATAACGTGCATCTCATGCGTAATCAATACAATTGTTAAGCCGAGACGCTTATTAATATCTAACAATAAATCTAAAATTTGATCTGTCGTTTCCGGATCAAGAGCTGACGTTGCTTCATCACATAAAAGTACTTGTGGATTATTTGCTAACGCTCTTGCAATCCCGACGCGCTGCTTTTGTCCACCACTTAGCTGAGATGGGTACGCGTCTCCTCTTCCTTCTAATCCAACAAGATGAATTAACTCATCGACACGTTTTCTTCTCTCCGCCTTATCGACACCTGCAATTTCAAGTGGGAATGCGATATTTTCACGCACAGTTCGTGACCAAAGTAAGTTGAAATGCTGAAAAATCATTCCGATTTCTTGTCTTGCCTTACGAAGTTCATTTCCAGTAATCGCTGAAATCACACGATTCGCAATTGTAATTTGGCCAGAAGTTGGTTTCTCTAACTGATTAAACAATCTGATTAACGAACTTTTCCCAGCGCCACTATATCCGATAACACCAAATATTTCGCCTTTCTCTATTTGTAAGTTGGCGTTATCTACAGCAGTGACATCACCGCTTTTTGCCTTATATATTTTCTTTACATTTTCTAATAAAATCATGATGTTCACCCCTTTTTTGTTTAAAAAGCGTAAGCGGCTCGTTTAGAACAAGAGGGCGTTGGAATCCCAGACGTAGAGGCGCTTTTTGCCTCATAGGAAGGGATGAAACGACCGACTGTTCTAGCCGCTGGAGCTGGATTTCATAAAACTTTGGATAGACTCCGCATTTTTTTATTTTTCATGCGTGTAGTCCATCGTTATAGCTCCTCTTATTATTTGAATGTCCTCCGCATTCAAACAACAAAAAACCTTTCCGCTTCTAGAGAAGCAGAAAGGTTTATATGCGTATATAACAACATTATCCCTCTCTCTCATCTCTCAAAGCATTTGCTTTGCAGGAATTGGCACCATTTCAACATAAGTTGACGGTTGCCGGGCTTCACAGGGCACAGTCCCTCCACCTCTCTTAATAAGAGAAATCAGATTAAATTTTCGTCTGATTTAAAATTTATGAAATTGTCTATATTTTATGAATTGAATTGTATCAATATCCACACGCTCTGTCAACAGAAATTTTCGTAAAAAAAGAAACTTCAGAATTTTAAGCTCCGACTGACATCGGTTTACATATATGAAACATCGATTCAACTAATAACATCGTTCGATACGTTCCAGAATATTGTACCCGTCCATCACTCATTAACTTTTGCAACCTCATATTTCCAGTCACTAATTTTTGTACATCCTCTTCCTCTAAACAAACGATTTGTTCCGTTCCTCTCGCCTCTTTCAAAAGTTCTATATAATCTCTTGAAATTTGTAACGAACAGCATTCATCTCCAAAACGAAAATTAACAGTTCTTTCTCCTTGCCTTAAAAGCGGTTCTAAATGATATTGACCATTAGCGTAATTTACAAATGATTGAAGCAAAGAATATAATTTCATCCTAAACCACATCCCTCATATCACTTTCTATTACATACCATTCCCTCTTATTAAAGGGCAATCCTGTTATTTTCGCTCGACAAATACTGTATCTATCATGCATGTCGACATATTTCCCAAGAAATATGTCGAGGCGGCAAAAACTTTGCCGCCTACTTTAATTCCGTATATAAATATTCAACCGAATGAAATGCATATATTTTCTTCATCAGTGTCCCATTTTCAAAAATAAGTAAACACGGTACACTTTCTATCCCATACTCTTTCGCTAAATGTGGGGCATAATTTAAATCTAACATTCCAATTTTTAAATCTTCAATCGTCATCTCAACGACCGTTAACATCTTCTTTGCCAATTGGCATGTTCCACACATTGGTGTATACACATATAACACTGTTTTTTCTTCATTTCCTATTAGGGCTGTAGCTTCGGCACCTGTCCAATCAATCACTTCTATCATTCCTTACCGTAAATATTCTGTATAAACGTCAATGTCTGCTCCCCATAATACATTTGCTAAATGTGAAGAAGGTGCAGTCGCCACCTCGCGATACGAGCGATCAATATAAATATGCTCTGCTTGCGGAAATTCTTTTCGGAATTGTTTCCTTAACTTTTCTCCTGCATCATCAGCATCCACTAGCACATATACGTCCTTATCAAAAAATTGATCAATGAGCTCATCCATTTTCGACAAACCAATTGTACCATTTGTACAAACAATTTCCACTGGTTCACGAATAATAGATTCAATCTTTCTTCTATCCGATTTACCTTCTACAATAATGACTTTTTCCACATAAATCATATGTCATCACCCGATCACCATATACTATACAACCTTTAACTTAGTATATAGTATATTCGTTATTTTCATGTTGTTTCCTGTTTATTTTTGCAAAAGAAAAGCGGAACCGACTGTTTAGCCCTGTTGGCTAAGGTTCTTTCGTACAGAAGACGCTTTTTGTCTTCTCGTGCGGAAGGTTCTTAGACATGAAGGGCTAGGAGGTGGAGCTGGACAAAGAAAAGCGCAAGCGGCTCGTTCAGAACAGGAGGGCACCCGCACCCCTGAACTAGAGGCGCTTTTTGCCTCAAGTGAAGGAGTGCAATGACCGACTGTTCTAGCCGCTGGAGCTAGACAACGAAAAGCGCAAGCCGCTCGCTCAGCATGAAGCCTCCATGAAAAAAGTTTTTCAAAAACGTTCTCCTACATAATAATTAATATATATGTTTTTAAATTCATTATGTACACAACATAAAAAAGGACAGCACAAAGGCTGTCCTTTTTCTTCGACTATAATTAGTCTTGGTTTGTCATTTCTGCATATTTTTCTGCAGTTAATAACTTCTCAACTTGGCTTGCATCAGAAAGTTCAACTTTAACCATCCATGCACCCTCGTATGGAGATTCGTTAACTAGTTCTGGTTGGTCACTTAATTCTTCGTTTACTGCTACAACTTTACCACTTACAGGTGCGTATAATTCAGAAACTGTTTTAACAGATTCTACGCTTCCGAATGGCTCGTCAGCTTGGATTGTTGCACCTACTTCAGGAAGTTCAACGAATACGATATCGCCTAACTCACCTTGCGCAAAATGAGTAATACCGATAACAACCGCATTACCTTCTGTTTTTACCCATTCGTGTTCTTCAGAGTAACGTAAATTATTTGGAATGCTCATGACTGTACCTCCAGTGAATGTATTAATTATGTAAAAATACCTTATTGGTACTTTTTCCACACACTTTCAAACTGCTCTTCGTTAAAACCAAGTGTTACACTCGTTCCATCTGTTACAATTGGACGTTTAATTAACATGCCATCAGATGCTAAAAGCTCGTACATTTCGTCTTCGCTTGCATCCTTTAACTTATCTTTTAAACCAAGTTCGCGGTAACGCATTCCACTTGTATTAAAGAATTTTTTTAATGGTAATTCACTTTTCTCATGTAAATTACGTAAATCTTCTTTTGACGGTGGATTTTCAACAATATGAATCATCTCATATGCTACATCGTTTGCCTCAAACCATTTCTTTGCTTTTTGACATGTGCCACATTTTGGATATGAATAAAATGTTACTGTCATAAATTCACCTACTTTTTTACTAACCTTTACCTTTATCATATAGAAAACATTTTATTATTTCAAACGATTATTCGCTAAACTTTTACTTATTTCGTGATAATTTTTAATAATCCTGCTAATTTTTCTTATTTTTCCGCCATTTATTAAGAAAAATTAAATATATAATTTTTTCTCATCCCACGCCGAACATATATCTTAAACAAACGTTTGATTAATTTCATATTTTTCTACCTCACCCTTCGGAATACGTAGATTCTTTTATACCGAACATATACCTTAAACAAACGTTTGATTAATTTCATGTTTTTCTACCACAACCTTTGGAATACATGAATTCTTCCATACCGAACATACCTCTTAAACAAACGTTTGATTAATTTCATGTTTTTCTATATCACCTTTGGAATACATGATTTTCTATACCGAACATATATCTTAAACAAACGTTTATCCCGCTATTTGCGGGCAGTAAGACTCCCACCTCGAATTTCGGCAAATGGGAGGAAGTTAGGTGGGAGATAACTGCCCGTAAGAGCCCGATTGGTGCGGGCTAATAATCAGTGGGGGGCTGGACAAAACCCCCACTGATTAAAGTTTCACTTTATTTAAAAAATAAGAAGCCCTTTTACAGGCTCCTTCATCATCGACTTAAATAGTCCGAAATGGTTTGAAATACTACTATATACATATTATGAATACTTTCTTCTGTATTTCCACCATTCGATAAACCTACTCCCCATTGTTGCCCTTCACCACTTCCAATATTTGCAAAACCTTGCACGTACATAGCATTTACATCTTTTCGTGCACTGTTATACTCTATCCCTTTTGTAATAAAAGTTGAATATGATTTATCTTGTAAACCAATAAAAAACACTGGTTTCTTTAGCGATGAAAATACATCTTTATACTGCTCTTTCGAAGCTTCTTGAAAGTGCTCTTTCATTATTAGAAAACCATCTACTGCTCCAGATTCCTTTTTCAGTTCTTCTAACGTCACTTTTTCAAACTTTATATTTCTAAATGTATCTTTCGGCTTTTCACCAACAACTCCAATGACGAGTGCTCTCCCGTTATATTCTAAATTCTCTCCTTCTTTATCTTTTGCACACCCAGTACTCACCAGGCATAACAATATAAAAACTAAGAAATACAGTGAACGCTTCATATAGCACCCTCCCCCTCTTTTAAGTCAAGTGACAAAAATGTAAGGTGAATTCAAGAAAATGTAAGTAAAATCGATAGCCCAATTGGATTTTCTATATTATAATCAATTGAATTTATTTACATTACTAAAACATAGGAGATTATCATGAAGAAATTTAAACTTTCATCTCTTCTTCCGTTAAGTTATATACTTCTACTCGTACTCGTAAGTCCCCTTTACGATGTATTAAATAAATCTACTGTTCACGCAGTAGATGTCACAACTGTAGTAGATGATTGGATTCCATTTGTCAAAGCATTTATTATTCCTTACTTACTTTGGTTTCCATACTTATACGGTGCACTTATTTATTACTGTTTTGCTGATCGAAAGCAATATTATGTCACTTTAAGTAGTGTAATTCTTGGAAAACTTGCTTGTTTTTCGATTTATTTTTTTTGGCAGACAACTGTACCACGCCCAACCGTCGTTGGAACAGATGTATTTTCCGAACTAGTCCGCTATATTTATAGTATTGATCATCCAGTAAACTGCTTCCCAAGCATTCATGTCCTTACGACATTTGTAATTATGTTAGCTGCCTTTAAGCGTAGAGAACAGCATACTTTGGAATATTACATCCTTACTTTCTTCGGTACGCTTATTATTTTATCAACATTATTTACGAAGCAGCATGCATTTGTAGACGCTATTTCTGGAATGACGCTTGCAAGCGTACTATACTTTGGTGTTCAGCTATTATTAGCAAAAGAAACAGTACGTGTTCCAGTAAAACAAAATCAAAAAATGTAAAAAGCAGACTGTGGCTTCAGTCTGCTTTTCTCTATATTAAGGAGATTTTCAAATTAAGATTGTGGTACAGTCATGTCACCAGAATGAATACGACCTGCTTTTTTAAGAGCAATGTAAAGTATATAAGAAACAGCTACTGGAATGATGATATAAGTGATTACCATCGCTGGGACAACTTCCCACCCTTGGCTGGAAATTAAATTAATTGGTGCTATAAGAGAGCTTAATCCAAGACCTGCAATTTCTTTTCCTGCTTCCAGTTGGAAAATTAGTGCCGATACTGGGCCAACTATTGCACTGGCGACGACAGTTGGGACGAGAATCATTGGATTTTTAGTAATGTTCGGTAACTGCACTTTTGGAGTACAAAGTGCCTGGGCTAATATGCCACCTAAGTTATTTTCTTTCGCTGAAATAACAGAGAATCCGATAAATTGAGCAACACATCCTGCAAGTGCTGCACCGCCTGCAACGCCGTCTAAACTAAGTGCTATTGCTAACGCAGCTGATGAAGCTGGAGAGATAAGTAACAATCCCCAAACTACAGCAATCACGATAGAAGCGATAAACGGGCTACCAGCTGAACTATCTTTAATGAATGCTCCAACTGTATTTAAAACTGGGCTAATATTTTGAGCTAACCAAATACCGACTAAACCAGAACCTAATATTGCTGCAAATGGAACGAGCATCATATCTAAAGCAGTTTTTCCACTTAATCGTTTACCAATATAAACTGCTAAAGTCGCTGTTAATAATGCACCGATTGGTTCACCTGTTTTAATGATGAGACCAGCTTCAGTAATTGAAATTGAACCAGCTCCAATTGCTCCAGCTACCATCGCTGAGAAAATTACGAGTCCGTTTGCACCGAGCATAAAGGCAATCCCGGCTCCAATTGCTGGTGCCATAAGTGATTTTGCAACAACTCCGATTGTAATAAGTAATGGGAAATCAACAATTCTTCCTATATTTTCGATCAGTAAACCAATTCCAAGGGATACGAAAATACCCTGTGCGATTCCGGCTGAAGCTTTAAACACACGAGACATTATATATTCCTTCATTTGTTTCACCTTCTCCTATAATTTAGTAACCAATTGTTTTCATATAATCGCGTAAAACATCGTTTGATTTTGCAAAGCGACTTTCTTCATCTTCTGATAAGTTTAGTTCTACCACTTCTCTTATACCATCTCTAGTAATAATTGCTGGTACTCCTGTACAAATATCGTATTCGCCATATTCACCATCTAAAATGGCTGAAACAGCGATAACACGGTGATCATCATTGAAAATTGAGCGAGCAATATAAGCTAAAGAATTTCCGATTCCGTAATAAGTAGTTCCTTTGCGCTTATAAATTTCCCATCCAGCTTTTGCAGTCTTCTCAACAATTTCATCTAAATCTATTTCACCAAATTGGTCTTTTTTCTCTTCTAAAATTTGTAAAATCGACTTTCCACCAACAGTTACGTGAGACCAAGCAACCATTTGAGAATCACCATGTTCTCCTAATGAATACCCATGAATACTACGAGGATCTACATGTAACATTTCAGATAAAATTGTTCTTAAGCGAGAAGAATCTAGTGATGTACCTGTACCAATCACACGATTTCTAGGTAATCCAGATAACTTCCACACTTGATATGTAATAATGTCAACTGGGTTCGATGCGAGTAAGAAAATGCCATCAAATCCACTTTCCATTACGCCGCCAACAATGCTTTCCATAATCTTTGCACTTGCTCCTAAAGTGTCTAAACGGCTTTGTCCAGGTTTTGGCGCTGGTCCTGCTGTAATAATTACAATGTCCATATCTTTGCAGTCTTCATAACTTCCTGCATATACTTTTGTTCTTGTATTTGTAAAGTTAATGCAATGTGATAAATCCATCGCTTCTCCAACTGCTCGTTCATGATTTATATCAATTAATAATAATTCTTCACATATGCCTTGATTCACAATTGAATACGCACAGCTCGATCCAACTAATCCAGTACCAATAATTGCAATTTTTCTTGTGTTTCTATTCATAGCAATCTCTCCTAATCGATCATGTAATCTATTTCTTTTGTTCTTTACACTCCTAATTATAAAGATTCCCACGATAGAAACCATGGATACTTTGTGAAACATTGAACAACCTTTTGTCCTTTTTGTGAATTGTTATATTCGATTTTCGTCATATTTGTTACAACTGAAAAAATATTTTTTATGTATTTATTGACATATACCAAACAAAAAAACGAGCGAATCCATTCGCTCGTTTCATTCATCACACTATTCCGCACTTAATTGACTTTTTAATTGCTGTACAATCATTGGATTAGCAGGTGCTGCCGGTTTGTAATAACTCTTTTGCTTTGCGTATTCATACATATTACGTTGACGCATCTCATCTTGATTACGAATTTGAATTAACGTTTGATGTAACTGTTCATTATCAGACTGAGAAATATAATTTGCATAACTTGTTAAACTTGAATTTAACCCTGCTAAATAATCATTTACCATATCTTTTTCATTCATTTCCCTCTTCCTCCTATCCTAGAAAATTCATTAATTGCTGTTTCGTATTTCGTGCATCTTGTGCATCCTTTTGTAGCATTTGCTTTAGCTGTGGATCTGTACAAGCCTGTGCATACTGGTCCAATTTGTTAATAATCGTCGCATGTCCACCAATTAAATGACGTAAGTTTTCTACTTCAAGCTCTGTTAAGTTTTGCATAGAACATACCCGCCTTTCTTTGTTCATTCATCATTTATTATTTGATTCTTTTTAAATCATATTCATTAAAAACTTTTTTAAATCCCTTTCATACTCCAACCAACTACATCTATTTATTTAAATGAATTTTTGTTATAATAACAGAATAATACGAATGTTTAAAATAGGAATTGTAACATCTGCTAACAAATAAACCATATTAAGAAGGTGTGCTTATGCAAAAAAAGTTTAAAGTTATCTTCTTTATTGTTTATGCAATCCTATATATGAAATTATTAATTGATATATTAACTTCAAAGCCATTACTCACTTCTATACCGTTACATATGTTATTTCTCATTTGTTTCTTATTTATAGCACTTAACAATTATAAAAATCGTAACAATACATTTTTCCTAATATTTATTAGTGCGACTCTATTAGTAAGTGTTAGTTTAATTAAAATCACGATTTTATAAACCTCTTACCAATTTATCTACATACAAAGGAGCAATGACTATGAAAATCCATAACTTCCTTACAAACACTCAAAAAAATTATGATCCGAATCCAAACCAAGACCCTTTCGTATTTATGTTTTTCAACTTCTTATTAGCAATATATACATTTCTAAAGCCTGCAAAATAATATCATTTAACTAAAAAGAGCCGTTTACAAATACATATGTAAAACAGCTCTTTTCCAGCTAATATTTTCTTTTCAAAACTACGATAGTTAAAGCATACGAACAAAGTACTCCAGCTAATAAAAATACATTTGCTAACTTATACTGTTCGCCTGTCAATGAATATAGATTCCCAATTAAAAAGATAACTAAATATAGAAATAAAAATACAAACAATGAAATTTTAGCTGCATTCCCTGTAATATGCTCGCCTCTTTCATCTTCCCCTTCATTCTTCTGAAAACGTGTTGAATATAAAACACCTATTAGTCCTGCTACTGAGATTATTATCCCTATTACAATACTCATTCCGTTTCCCCCTCTATCTTATATTGAAAAACTTCATGAAACTCCTTACCTAAAATATGCGCAATTTCAAAAGCTAAAATTAAAGATGGATTGTAACGATTCGCTTCAATTGAGGCGATCGTTTGTCTACTTACCCCAGCTTTGTTCGCTAAATCCGTTTGTGACCAGCGTTTTTCTGCTCTAAGTACAATGAGATTATTTTGTAAATTCCCACTCTGTTTCATAACCTCTCCTCGTTTTACATTATTTTCTATATTTTTATTGTAATTTATTTTTAACATCATGTAAACTATTTTTAACATTAGTAAAGTAAAACTTTAATCCTCCCACCTACCGTTCTTTTAAAATCATATGCATTAAAAAACCTTAGAATCGATTCTAAGGTTTCCGGGTGTCTCGCTTCCTATTCAATCTCTCATTACATGTAATCCTTTAATAAACGTTTCCAATAACACATGTAAACTTGTATCTAAATCTAGCGGCAAACCAAATCCACCCTGCTGTTCAATCGACGCAAACCCATGACAAATACTTCTGAATCCACGTGTCGCATGAAGTGCATTCTCTCCTTCTAAGCCGTATTGTTGTAAAACATGAAGACAAAGCTTTACAATTCCGTCACCTGCTTTTCTTACTTCTTCATCTCGTAAAAAAGTTGCTTCATACAATCCAGGATGTTTGCGTACGAATGCTACATACGCTTCTCCTAAAGCATGAACTGCTTCATCCATACGTTTACCCTCAGCCGCTTCTTCCAGTCTGTTATGCAGCTGTTTTATTCCGTAAATACCAAGATTTTTCCGTACATCTTGTAAACCTTTCACATGATTGTATAGCGAGGGAGAACGTATCCCTAACCTTTGTGCTAATGAAGCTAACGTTACTTCTTGTATTCCATTTGTATCTGCAATTTCGGCCGCTGTTTCTACAATTTTCTGTAATGTAAGTCCGATTCTCGGTGACATAAATTAACCTTCTTTCATACTTTCTATATTCCGCTTAGCTTCCTTAATAGCAAGTTTTATGACAGTGCCTGGATCCTTTATCATTTTCCCATGTCCTGCCGCAAGCAAGGAAGGCTCATATTCGCTTAACTTCTCTGCACTTTGTAATGATATTTCTTTGCTCCACGTTGCCATCGCAGGGAACGGAAACCAAAATTTCATTTGACCCGAAACAGCCATACCTCCTCTTGTTTGGAATGCATCCCCGACAATAAGAGCTTTATTTCGTACATCAAGAAACGACATGGATCCTGGCGTATGTCCCGGTGTCATAATCGCAAGAAGCGATCCAACTCGGTCGCCATCTTCCAATAAAACATCAGGTACCGTTTTTACCTTTTTAGGTACACCGCCTTTTATCGGTATATTCGGTTCATCCTCTTGTAACGTCGTATCTCCCTCTAACAGCTTTGCGTCCCGCTTAGAAATATAGACTGGAACATTAGGAAGTACTTCCTTTAATGCGTCTAGTGCACCGATATGATCATCATGCGCATGTGTTAATACAATCTTAGTAATGGGTTTCCCTATGTTCTCAGCCGCCTGTAAAATACCTTTTGCGCTATATGGCAAAGCGGCATCAATTAAAGTTAAACTATCTTCTTCCTCCACAAAGTAACAATTCACAGGAAACACTCTTGGTAAAAATGACAATTGATATACCGTTTTCTCATGTATCATTCTCATATTTTCAGCTCCCTTTCCGAAAAAACTAATGCTATTAGTTTCATTATACTAATGGCATTAGTTTTATGTCACTAAAAATTTCATTTTTTCAAAAAAAATAACAGTAGTCGTATAAACGACTACTGTTATTTAAAGGTATTAAACTGTATAACGCTCATCTTCTAAAATTTTTGCAGCAATTTCACGCTTCTTCGGAATTACGTTAAGTGGTGTGTGGCGAGTTAATTTACGTAATGATGATAACATCATGCGCAGCATGTCGCCGTTTTCAACTGCGATAAGTGTTTCTTTCGCATCTGCTTCGATTTCGTTGAATGCTTCTTGGCAGAATACTTCAGTGTATAACACTTTTTGTTTATTCTTTTCAAGACCAGTTGTTTTAATTGCTTTTTCTGTACGAAGAACAGCTGACTCCATTGCGTAAAGGTTACTTACGATATCAGCGATATTCACAAGAATTTCTTGCTCTTTATCTAATGCTTTACCGTATTTTTGAGCAGCTAATCCAGCTACCATTAAGCCAATTTTCTTCGCGTTAGTTACTAAATATTTTTGAAGCGCTAATGGCTCATCGCCTACTTCTTCTGGCATCATCATCATTAACTCTTCTTGTAATTTTTGTGCTTTTTGAAGAAGTGGTAATTCACCTTTCATCGCTTTACGTAAGAACGTACCTGGTACGATTAGGCGGTTAATTTCGTTCGTTCCTTCGAAAATACGGTTAATACGAGAATCGCGGTACATTCTTTCAATCTCGTACTCTGCCATAAATCCGTAACCACCGTGGATTTGAACACCTTCATCTACTGTATAATCTAGCACTTCAGAACCGAATACTTTATTTAAAGAGCACTCGATTGCATATTCAGCGATAGAAGCTGCTACTGCTTTACCGTCTTTTACTTCTTCTTCAGATAATGTGCTCATGCGGCTTTCGAATAAACCTACTGTACGATATACAGAGCTTTCAGCTGCATATGTTTTCGCTGCCATATTCGCAAGTTTCTCTTGAATTAATGGGAAGCGAGCGATTGGTTGTTTGAATTGTTGACGTTGATTTGCATATTGTGCTGAAATTTCTACTGCACGTTTCGCAGATCCAACTGTACCAACACCTAATTTATAACGGCCGATATTTAAAATGTTGAACGCGATAATATGGCCTTTACCGATTTCACCAAGTAAGTTTTCTTTCGGTACTAATGCATCTTCTAAAATTAACGTACGAGTTGAAGAACATTTAATACCCATTTTCTTTTCTTCTGGGCTTGTAGATACACCAGCATATTCTTTCTCTACGATAAATGCTGAGAAGTGCTCACCGTCTATTTTTGCGTATACGATAAATACGTCAGCAAATGCAGAGTTTGTAATCCATTGTTTTTCACCATTTAATACGTAATGCGTACCTTCTGCATTTAAACGTGCCGTTGTTTTTGCACCTAATGCGTCAGACCCTGAACCTGGCTCTGTTAATGCGTATGCCGCTAATTTTTCACCAGTTGCAAGTAATGGTAAATACTTTTTCTTTTGCTCTTCGTTACCGAATAATACGATTGGTAAAGATCCGATACCAACGTGAGCACCGTGAGTGATTGCAAAACCACCAGCGCGCGAGAATTTCTCTGCGATTAACGCTGAGCTTACTTTATCAAGACCAATTCCGCCGTACTCTTCTGGTACGTCAGCGCCTAGTAAACCAAGTTCACCAGCTTCTTTTAAAAGACGCACAGAACGATCAAATTCGTGTTGCTCTAAATATTCAAGCTCCGGAAGAACTTCATTTACGATAAAGTCCTCTGTCGTTTTTGCAATCATTTTATGCTCAGATGAAAAATCTTCTGGCGTAAACACTTGATCAATTGTAATTTCCTCTACTAAAAAGCTACCGCCTTTAACCGCATTTCCTACTGTTTTTTCCATGAAAATTTCCTCCTTCATATTTTCATAAGCCGCTTCTCTCATTTTGAAAGAAGCTGGCTCTCATTTTTATTTTTTATAAACCTTTGTTGCTTCCATTCTTTGCTTTAGCGCCCTCTTGTTCTGAGCGAGCCGCTTCCACTTTTTTAATCTAGTTCCGGTGGCTAAAACAGTCGGTCGTTTCACCCCTTCCTGTGAGGCAAAAAACGCCTCTTCGTCAGGGCTTCCAACGCCCTCCTGTTCTGAACGAGCCACCTGCACTTTTTTTATAATCCAGTTCCAGCGGCTAGAATGTTCGGTGGCTTCGCTTCTTCCTACGAGGCAAACAGCGCCTCTTCGTCTGAAGCTCCATCCCCCTCACATTCTGAGCGAGCCGCTTCCACTTTTTTTATAGTAATTCAAATACTCCCGCTGCTCCCATTCCGCCACCGATACACATTGTTACGATACCGAATTGTTGGTTGCGACGTTTCATTTCGTGAATAAGAGATAGTGTTAGTTTTGCTCCTGTACAGCCAAGTGGATGTCCAAGTGCGATTGCACCGCCGTTTACGTTTACTTTTTCTTCATCTAGACCAAGTTCACGAATAACTTGGATAGATTGAGAAGCGAATGCTTCATTTAGTTCAAATAGACCGATATCAGATAGCTCTAAACCAGCTAATTTTAACGCTTTCGGAATTGCAGCAATTGGGCCGATTCCCATTACTTCTGGTGGTACTCCAGCTACTGCGAATGAACGGAATTTTGCAAGTGGTTTCATGCCATCGCTCACTGCTTTTTCACGATCCATTAATAGTACAGATGCTGCACCGTCACTCATTTGTGAAGAGTTACCAGCCGTTACAGAACCGCGAACGTTAAATGCTGGACGTAATTTACCTAAAATGTCTAGCGTCGTCTCTGCTCTTACACCTTCGTCTTGTGCGAAAATGATTGTTTCTTCTTGCAGTTTGTTATTTGATCCAACAGTACGTAATGTTACATCTACAGATACTGTTTCATCAGCAAAGTTCCCTGCAGCTAATGCTTTCGCAGCACGTTGATGACTTCTTACCGCGAATGCATCTTGCTCTTCACGAGAAATTCCATATTTCACAGCAACTTGCTCTGCTGTATGCCCCATACCCATATAATATTCTGGTGCTGCTTCTACAAGGCGACTATTCGGACGAACAACGTGTCCCATCATTGGAACTAGACTCATTGATTCCGCTCCGCCTGATAATACAGCTTCAGAGTGACCAAGCATAATGCGCTCTGCTCCGTAAGCGATACTTTGTAAGCCTGAAGAACAGTAACGGTTAATTGTAATAGCTGGAACATCGTAAGAAAGTCCTGCTAGCCCACCGATATTACGAGCCATATTTAAACCTTGCTCTGCTTCTGGCATCGCACAACCGAAAATTAAATCATCGATTGGTCCTTCATAATTCGCACGCTTTAACGTTTCTTTTACTACTAACGCCCCTAGATCGTCAGGACGAACTGTTTTTAATGAACCCCTCTTTGCTTTTCCAATTGGTGTTCTTGCTCCCGCAACAATGACAGCTTCTCTCATGAACGATATCTCCCCTCGTTATTAGTTACGTAATGGTTTTCCTTTTACAAGCATGTGCTGCATTCTTGCTTGTGATTTCATCTCACTTACTAAGCTAATAAATGCTTCACGCTCTACATCTAATAAATACTGCTCATCAACTTCTGTTCCGTACGGCACTTTTCCGCCCGCAATGACATATGCCAGTTTCTTCGCAATGTGCAGATCATGTTCAGAAATGTAACCTGATAAATGCATTGCCTCTGCACCAAGTACAAGCGCTGCATATCCTGTCTCACCAACAACTGGTATCTTTTTGCGGATAGGTGCTTTATAACCTGCTTCATATAAAGAAAGTGCTTTTTGTTTCGCATCATATAGTAAGTGATCACCATTCACACTAATACCGTCTTTATCGCCTAAGAAGTTGTTCGATACAGCTTCTTGTGCTGATGTAGAAACTTTCGCCATCGCTACAGATTCGAATACTTTATTCGCAACTTTTTGTAAGTCGAATTCTACACCGTTTGCCATTTTGTTTAAGTGTTTAATGTATAGCTCTTTATTACCGCCTCCGCCAGGGATTAAGCCAACACCTACTTCTACTAAGCCCATATACGTTTCGCTAGAAGCTTGAATGCTCGCAGCTGGTAAGCAAACTTCTGTACCGCCGCCAAGCGTCATACCATATGGCGCCGCTACAACTGGCTTAGAAGAGTACTTAATTTTCGTCATTGCATCTTGGAAGTTTTTCACAACCCACTCAATTTCGAAGTAGTTGTCGTCTTGTGCTTCCATTAAGATCATTGCAAGGTTCGCACCAACGCAGAAGTTCTTCGATTGGTTTCCGATAACAAGACCTTTATAATTTTTCTCTACTTCATCAACAGCGTAGTTAATCATTTGCGTAATATCCATACCGATTGCATTGCTCTTCGAATGGAATTCTAAGCAAAGGATACCATCGCCTAAATCAATTAAGCTCGCTCCGCTATTTTTCTTTAACACACCGTTTTTCTCTTTTAACTGCTTAAGAGAAATTGCTTTTTTGTTACGTTCGATTAGCTTATATTCACCATTGTCGTAATAGTAGCTATCGCCGTTATCATGTTTATAGAAAGTAGTGAAACCTTTCTCTACCATTTCTTTCACCCAAGTAGGAACAACTGCGCCGTTTTCTTCCATCTTTTGAACAGACTTTTCAACGCCGATTGCATCCCAAATCTCGAATGGTCCTTGCTCCCATCCGAAGCCCCATTTCATCGCTTGGTCAATTGCAACAATATCGTCAGCAATTTCTTTATGAAGCTTTGCAGAGTATAAAAGAGTTGGTGTGATAATATTCCATAACAACTCTCCTGCGCGATCTTTCGCGTATACAAGCGCTTTCAATTTATTCGCTAATCCTTTTTCTTGCTTACTTAACTCTACGGACGCAGCTTTTAATTTTTTACGCGCTCCATATTCCATCGTTTCAGGGTTTAATTCTAAAATTTCATTTCCTTGTTTTAAGAAGAAGCCTTGACCTGTTTTGCTTCCAAGCCATTTTTTATCAAGCATGTCATGCATAAAAGCAGGTACTTTAAATACATCACGCTCTTCTTCTTGTACATTTTCATATACGTTATTTGCAACGTGTACGAATGTATCTAAACCAACAACATCTAATGTACGGAACGTTGCGCTCTTCGGACGACCAATTAATGGACCTGTTACAGAGTCAACTTCTCCAATGCTATAGCCACGCTTAATCATTTCTTGAAGCGTTACAAGCAATCCATACGTACCGATGCGGTTTCCAATAAAGTTTGGTGTGTCTTTTGCGATAACAACGCCTTTTCCAAGAACGTCTTCGCCAAATAGTTTCATGAAGCTTAATACTTGTGGATCAGTTTCTTTCGTCGGTATTACCTCTAGAAGTTTTAAATATCGTGGTGGGTTAAAAAAGTGTGTTCCTAAGAAGTGTTTCTGGAAGTCGTCTGAACGACCCTCTGCCATTTTTTCAACGGAAATGCCTGATGTATTTGAGCTCACAATTGAGCCTGGTTTACGAACAGCATCTACTTTTTCAAATAGTTTCTTCTTTATATCTAAGTTTTCAACTACTACTTCAATAATCCAATCTACATCAGCTAGACGCTCAAGATCATCTTCTAAGTTACCTGCTTCAATCAGTGCTAAATTTCCTTTCACTGTCAGAGGAGCTGGTTTTTGCTTTAATAGTTTTTGCACAGCCGTATTACTAAAACGATTTCTCACACTTTTATGTTCTAATGTAAGTCCCTTCGCTTCTTCTTCCTTCGTAAGCGCCGGTGGTACAATATCAAGCAATAATGTCGGAATACCAATATTAGCTAAGTGTGCCGCAATCCCTGAACCCATTACGCCTGAACCTAGAACAGCAGCCTTTTTAATTTGGAACATCCATTTCTCCCCCTATTCTTGAATGAATGCTCATTCAATTTTTCGACATAAGTCGCAATCAATGAGTGAGCCTCTACTAATAAATATATGATACAGTTTGAATTTTCGCAATATATTTATTGATAAAATTTTCTGAAATAAATATATTTCTTTCATTTGGCTATGCTATACATGTGTATTTTCTTCATTAAAATGCACTTTTCCTTTTTTATAATCTGACGAAACTGGAGGAATATATATGGCAAAACTTAAGAAGAACCCTTCAAAAGCTGGAATTAGCGCAGCAAGTGTAACTGGAAATGCAGGTCCGCATAATCACGGTGTTGAAAAAGGGCGTCAAAGTAATAACCAACAATTTAAGAAGCATAATATGGGCGAAAAATAACGCTATATTTTTGGGCAGAGAACGTGGCATAATGATTAATGGCTGCTTTTTCTGCCCAATTTATTTGTACATATGGAAAACAAAAGAGGGAACGACGATGAAACGAACAATAATTATGATTGTAATGATTGCCACATTATTTACAGGGATGATTTTCTTTTCTTACGCTCACAGACAACAAGCTGTAAAAGTAGATCAGCCTAACATTACTGGGCAATACGGGATTACAATCGATGCAGACACAGGTGAAATCTTGTATGGAAAACGGGAAGATGAACGCTCTTATCCCGCTAGTATAGGGAAAATGATGACTACCTTACTCTTACTAGAGAATGTAAAAGAAGATGAAGAAATTACGGTTACAGAGAATGCTATTAAAACAGAAAGTCAAAGTGCAAAGATTAAGCTTCGCGCGGGTGAAAAGTTAAAACGTGATGAGGCATTAAAACTTATGCTTATTATTAGTGCAGACCCAATCGCTGAGTCAATCGCTGAACATATTGCGGGATCAAAAGAAAAGTTTGTGAAAATGATGAATGCTAGAGCGAAGGAACTTGGTACAAAGCATGCGACTTTCAAAAACGCAAGTGGTGCTGATGCACTTGGAAATAAAGTATCACCTTATGATATTGCTATTATTACGAAAGAAGCATTAAAGTATCCGATCGTTTTAGAATATATGAATTCAATACATACAACACTACATACTTCAGAGCGATCTCCAAAAATCGCAAACTATGGACGAGAAGAACTATATGACGATCCATATGCGATTGGAAGTAAAAGCGGTTTATCAGCTCTCGGAAAATACACAGTCGTAACAGTTGATGAAAAAGACGGTAAACGCGTCATTAACGTCGTGTTATCTTCTACTCGTACGCAGCTATATCCTGATACGAAGAAAATGGCGCACTACGCATTTCAGCAATTAAAATAACCAAGGAGTATTTTCTCCTTGGTTATTTTTTGATCATACCTTTTAATACGAATGCAACGTTTGCTGGACGTTCTGCTAGACGGCGCATGAAATAGCCATACCAGTCGTTTCCATAAGGCACGTAAACGCGCATTTTGTAACCTTCTTTTACTAGCTCAAGTTGACGCTCTGTACGAATACCAAATAACATTTGGAATTCAAATTGATCCCTTGGAATGTTGTGTTCTTCCGCAAGTTTTTTCGTATATTCAATAATCGCTTCGTCATGCGAAGCAATTGCAGTGTAATTTCCATTTAATAAGTGCATTTTAATAATTTTTTTATAATTGTCATCTACATCTTTCTTTTCCGGGAACGCTACTTCTTCAGGTTCTTTATAGGCCCCTTTTACAAGACGTAAATTAGGATTATAAGCGTTTAAATCTTCCATATCTTTTTCTGTACGATATAAGTAAGCTTGAATAACTGTACCAATATTATCGTATTCAGATTTTAATTGTTTAAAGATATCAATTGTTTTTCCGCAGCGCGTATAGTCTTCCATATCAATTGTAATAAACACACCATTTTCTTTTCCAGCTTCTAAAATACGGCGCATATTGTTCATTACGATTTCGTCAGAGATATCTAATCCCATAGAAGTCATCTTTAAAGAAAGCTGCGAATTAAGACCTTCTCTTCCAATTGCACGAATTGCTTCAATCGATTCGCTAGCCATTTCATTTGCTTCCGCTTCGTTATCAACGAATTCACCTAAATAATCGATTGTTACACAAAGACCTTGCTTATTTAATGCTTTAATTGCAGCTGTCGCTAATTCAATCGTTTCCCCTGCGACGAAGCGACCTGCACCAAAGCGTAAACCGTACTTTTTAGCCAGTTTTGTTAGCGCTTTATTTTTAGATAAGAAAAGAAACGAATTTCGCATTAATTGTTCCATGTAATTCACCCCTATGACTATAATTTATCTGTTTTTTACCCCTCTTCGAAATTATATCATTGTTTAAAATTATTTGATACAAATAATTATTTAGATAATTTATAAAATACTATCAAAACATTTAAAACCCTATATCCTCGTTTATAAATATGAAGAAAATATTTTTCGACATTCAGAAAAAACGGGTTTACTAAGGAAAAAATGAGCATGCCGAAAATATTCGACATGCTCACAAAACCATTTATATTTCATGTAAATTATATAAGGATATTAATAACAAAAACTTGAGGTAACATTATCTCAAGCCTTCTTACTTCTCATTTCGCTTCTCATCATTCAGCTTTTTAATATTCGTAATTAACTGTACCATCTCTTCTTTTGCATCTGGATACGTCTCATTCCAATGTTTCACTAAAGCTGGCATCGTCTTAGCCATATAAGAATATAGTGCCCATCTCTGTACCTGCTCTTTTCGCTCTTCGTTGCTCTCTCCAAGTAATAGTTCCGTGTATTTCTCTAGCAAACCATCAAACTGCTCATTAAACTTTTCACTCATCTTGTTTTCCTCCTATATGAAAAAAGCAGCGAAGATCGCTGCTTTTTCTTATAATTTTGATTGAACAGAGTTTAATTTCTTCTCCATCGTACTTACTTTATCACGGCGATCATCGATACGAATTGTTGTCGCAACGCGCTGTGCACCTTTCGTGTATGGAACTTCATGCATTTGTTGAATGACTTCTAAAATGACAGGAAGATCTCCTTCAATTACTGTATTCATCGGTGTTAATTGATACTTCACGCGATCAGCATTTTTCTCTAGTACCTTTTGTACTTCTGCTACATATTCACTAACACTTGGATTACCTGTTCCTACTGGAATAATCGATACATCAACAATTGCCATAATAATCTTCCTCCTATTACTGCTTCTTATATATCCATTGTCTATTTTACCGAAATTCTCATCATTTTACTAATACGTTACTCTTCTACTTTAAACTGCTCAACCAATCTTTCTAAGTCCTGCATATTCTCTGTCAAACTTTCCATCGTATGAGCTACTTTTTCTAAATGATTCACTTGTGACTCAGTTGCTGCATTTACCTCTTCAGAAACAGCCGCACTCTCTTGACTCGTGCTAGCAATTGTTTGCATAACTTCTGTAATTTCTTCTTGCTCGTGACCTATGTTATTTACCTCTTCTACAATTTTTTCAACTGAGGTACTAATAGTATTTACAACTGACATAATTGTGCGGAATTCTGTCTCCGCCTCTGTCGTAACTTTATTTTGTATATCCGCAATGTCTTTCAATTTACTTACAACTTCTACAACTCGTTTTACTTCTAACTGCACATCGCTAATCATTATTGTAATCTCACCCGTTGCCTCTTTTGATTGTTCAGCTAATTTCCGAACCTCTTCCGCAACAACAGCAAAGCCCTTACCTTGCTCACCTGCACGTGCTGCTTCAATTGAAGCGTTTAAAGCCAGTAAATTCGTTTGATCCGAAAGACCTTTTATAAGTTCTACCACATTTTGAATCGATCCAACCCTTTGCTCTAACTTACCGGACGCTTCTTCCGTATGAACAACGATAGAAGATGATTGTTCTCTTGTACGAACTAAATTTCGCATCGTATTGAGTCCCTGCTTAGATGCTTCTTCCGCCTTACCAGTCACTCCCTTTATTTCACCAACGGAACTATTCATTTCTTCCATCGACTGCGCCATATTTTCAAGTTGCGCTGAAACCTCCTCTACACTATTAGCAAGAGTAGACGCGCCTCCGCTCACATCATCCATTGCACCTGAAACTTCTCTACTAGCTGCTACAGTTTCATTCGTTAAATAATGCAGATTGTGAGTCGATTTCTGTACTGTCGATACACTATTTTTAATTTTACTTACCATTTCATTCATTTGCTCAACCATATCATTAAAGTGAGTCGTAAGCATACCAACCTCATCTTTACTTGTCACCTTCATTTGTAGTGTTAAATCACCTTCCGCTACTTTTTGAACGTGATTTGTTAATAGTTGTAATGGTCTTGCTAATCTTCTTGAGAATACATACGAAGCTAATATTCCAATCAATAAACTTATACATGCCATTATAATAACTGTATTTCTTGTTTCTATTAGTAAGTTATCAATGGACTCTTTCGGATATACAATCCCGATTTTCCATTTCATCTTATCAAACAATTGACTATAGGCTACTACATCTTTTCCACCTAATGTCGCCGCTGCAAATTTCGTTTCATCTTTATTTAAACTTTTAACAAGTGGTTCTTTCGAAACATCTTTTCCTACTTTCTCCGGGTACACAATGGCAATATTTTTATCATTTATAACAAACATTTCTCCGCCATTATTATATTGAATATTATGGAGTAGCTTTTGAATCGTTCCTAGTGATACATCCATTGCTACAACACCTAACACAGAACCATCTTGTCCGACAATGGCTTTTGAAACTCCAATACTTAACTTACCCGTCGCGATTTCATATTGTGGTTCTCCCCAAATAGTCGATTCTGTAGCTGCTTCTGACGCTTTATACCAAGGGCGACTCGTCGGATCATATCCTTCTGGAACTGTCCCACCATCTGCAAGATTTGCACTCAACGTTTTTTTATCTTTCGTCCCAATGTAGACATCTAAAATATCAGGATGATTCTTTTTAAACCTTGAAAATTCCTTTAAAATAAAATTCTCCTCTTCTGGAGTAACCCCATCTTGTAGCATGTTTTGAATATCATCATGAGATCCATAATGACCCATATCTTCTTCAATTCGCTGCATAAATGCAGTTAACTGCTCTGTCACAAGATCCATCGTATTTTCAGAATACTGGTCTAAGGAGTGCGTTTCTTTCTCTTTTTGCAATTGATACACAGCTGTACCTAATATTACAAACATCATAGAAATAAGTACCGAAAATACTACTGCAATTTTTAAACGTAAACTTCTCAACATATTCCCTCAAGCATCCCCTTCTCGGTAAAATTTAATCGCATTAATCACTATATTAAGTATAATAGATAAATCAGAAAGCTCAATCCATATAGTTTAAAAAATTGAAATTTATTCTCATTTCAATCAACTTACTTGTTATCTCAACACTTGTGTAAAAACAAATAGTTCATTATCCTTAAACTATATAATCTCATTCGTTCGGAGGGAACTATGCTACAAAAATTCGGTTTCTCACAATATGAAAGCCAAGCTTATGAAGTTGTCGTATCAAGCAATGACCCATTAGATGCAACAACTATCGTTAAACATTCAGGTGTTCCAAAAGCAAAAATATACGAAGTGTTAGCACGACTAATTGATAAAGGGATGGTAATGGATTCTGTTTCTGAAAAGAAAAAATTGTATACAGCATTGCCACTCAAGCTAGCAATTGAAAAGTTAACGACAGAATTCCAATCTAATATTAAAGAACTTGAAAATAATATTTCTAAAAAATCATTTACAGATGACCGCGTTTGGAGTTTAAAAATGCAGTCTTCTATTAAAGTACAAAGTAGGCAACTTATAGAGGATGCGAAAGAATCCATACGCATCTCCGCATGGAACGATACCCTTTTAGAATATCTTCCTTTACTAGAACAAAAAGAAAAACAAGGCGTCCAAGTCGAGTCCCTCATAGTTGGAAAAGTGGAAACTGACTTAGAAAACATGCATTTTTTAATCCCAGCTCAAGAACCCAACGCATTAGAGCGTTATTTACTACTCATCGTTGACGATCGTGAAATTTTATTTGCTGGTGTAGAGCAAGAATCATGGCAAGCGATGAAAACAATGTCACAACCTTTCGTGAAGTTCTTTACGGAGTTCTTCTATCATGATGTTGCACTTGCGAAGATTACAGAGAAGCACCATGATCTCTTTATGCAGGATGAGGAAATTAAGGAATTGTTGATGAAGTTGAGGTATTAACAAATCCCAAAATCGATTCTACCATTTGAATAGATAATATAATTTCCCATACAAAAAGAGCTGTACCAAACGGAGTTTTACATACTCATTTGGTACAGCTCTTTTCTACGCTTTCGCTAATTCAATTTTATGTAGTTGGTTTTTCGGATGGTTTTGATTTGTAAATACAGAACGTTCATTTTACGATTTTTTTTGCTCCTTTATCTCCATCAAAAGCTCAATAATCTTCTCATTTTGCTCTACTTGTTTCTCAGAATTTTGATAGATGAAACGAATCCATCTAAATACAAAAACAATCACAAATAAAGGAAGTACCGTGAATATAAAACCAATAATTGAATAATCCATATACTATCACCTCGCTATATACTCCCTTCTCCATTTCTCTACTAACCCCTGCAATTTTTTACACAAAAAAGAACCTATCAAATGATAGATTCTTCTTTCGTAAGCTGATTCGAGCGTCCTCTCGTAATAGAGAAAATCGCACAAAGCAGTGCCAATATAATGAAAACGCCGCCTACCCAAGCGTTATATATAACAGATGATTTCTCAATAACAACTCCGCCTACTGTTGAACCGAGCGCAATTCCTAAATGAAGTGCAGAGTTATTTAAACCTTGCTGAATACCAGCTGATTCTGGCGCAATTTCAATTAAATAGTTTTGCTGTGCTGGCGAAATTGCCCAGCTCAGCATACTCCAAAGACCCATCATAATAATGAAGAGCGGGAATGAGAATGTCATCATCGGCAACATAAAGATTGCACATGCAAATACGATAATGATGGAAATAATACTTTTCTTCGATCCCCATTTATCAGCAAGCCAGCCGCCAAGGCCACCTCCAAGTACCGCTGCAATTCCGAAAATGAAGTAAAACACACTAATCCAATTTGCTTCAACATGCATCACATCTTTTAAAAACGGTGTTAAATATGCGTATAGCGTTAAATGTCCTGTTAAAAATAAAAATGATGTTAACTGTGCACTTACAATTTTTTTATCCTTTAACGTAGCAATTTGTTCTCTTATTGATAATACCGATGTCGCTGGTACTTTCGTTAAGAATAATGAAATACAAGCAATCGCCATAACCGTTAATATTGAAATTAATACAAATGGTGCACGCCATCCATATGCATTTCCGAGCACAAGACCTAGCGGTACTCCAAGTACGAGTGATCCACTAATACCCATGAAAATGATTCCAATTGCACGCGCACGAAAATGCGGCTCTACTACACTAGAAGCAAGTGTTACCGATAGTGCAATAATAAGCGATCCACTCGCTGCACAAATTACCCTCGAGAACATTAACATCTCGTAATTCACACTAAATGCCGAAATGATATTTCCAATTAAGAAAATTGATAATGCCACAACATACAATTTCTTTCTTTCAAACTTGCCTGTTAATGCTAATAAAACTGGCCCTGATAGAGCGAATACTACTGAAAATATTGTAATAAGCTGACCAGCTGCACTAATCGACACACCTAAATCATTAGCAACTAAATCAAGCGTTCCTCCTATAATTAGCTCAACCGTTCCGACTACGAAAGCCGCAATAGCTAAAATATATACACGAAAATTCAAGCCTTTCCCCACACTTTCTCTTTTGGTTACTACCATTATAGTAACCAAAAGAGAAAGTGGACGCAAGTACAAATTTTTTTACAACAAAAAAAGCAGGCGTATAATACGCCTGCCCTTCAATCATTAAACTCCAGTTTCTTTCTTCTTATTTAAGTACCAATACACCGGAAGTCCAGTAAATACAATTCCAATTGATAAGAAGCAGCTTACCGGATCGTTAATAATTGCACTTCCAAGTACAAACAACGATCCTAAAATCGCAACGATTGGTACAATCGGGAATAACGGTACACTGTATGCACGCTCTTTATTCTTGTTACGTTTTCTTAAGATGAAGACACCTATAAATGTCATTACATAGAAAATATAAATAATGAATACGGAAATCTCGGATAGCTTATTCGGATCACTAATAATCATTAAAATAATTCCTAATATGATTTCAACAGTAATCGCATTCGCTGGTGTTTTAAATCTCGAATTTTCTTTTGCAATAAACTTAGAAAACGGAAGGTGTCCACGCTCTGCCATCGACATCGGAATACGTGGGAATGTTAAAATCTTTCCATTTAAACAACCGAAAATAGAAATGATAATACCGATACTAATAATTTTCCCGCCATATTCTCCAAGTAACATTCCCGCAGCTGTCGCCGTTGCGTTTTCTCCAAGGGCTACAATTTTCGCTGCTGGTAATACATTTAGTAACGCTAAGTTAATTAATACGTAAGCAGCTGTTACAATTAAAATCCCAACTGTCATTGCCTTCGGTAATAACTTTGTTGGATTCTTCATTTCTCCGCCAATAGAAGCAAGCAAAATCCAGCCATCATAGGCAAATAAAGTTGCTAAAATTGCCATCCCGATACTTTGATTTTCTGATATCGGTACAACTACGTTGAAGATATCACTATTCCCTTTCCAAAACCCTAGCACAACAATTAATATAATTGGAATCATCTTCCCAACTGTCGTAACCGTTTGGACGATGCCCCCATATTTTGTTCCCAAACTATTTATAACGCCTAGGAACACAACTGTTCCAATTGCGATTGGTAAATTCCAGACTTTATCTAAATAGAAAAAATTGATCATTAAAGAACTAAAATACAAACCTAACGTTCCAATAATAGCTGGTCCATAAACAATTGTTTGCATCCAGCCAGATAAATACCCCCAAAAACTTCCGTAAATCTCCTCTAAATACGTATACAACCCACCATTTTTCGGAATTTGCGCTCCAATTTCGGCTACTGTTAAACCACTTGCTAACGTCAACAGACCACCAATTACCCAAGCAAGAATAGCCATATTAGAACTCCCTGAGTAATCTAATACGCTCCCTGGTTTCATAAACACACCAGACCCAATAATAGTTCCTACTACGATAGAGAGTGCTACTGTTAAACCAATTTTGTTTTTCTCATCATGATGCATGCTGCGTATCCTCCTTCCAATTCTAGTGTGATGCAAAAATGAAATAAAAAAACACTCCTCCCTAAAAAAGGGACGAGTGTTGTATTCGTGGTTCCACCCTTGTTTCAATTAGTAAAGTGACACACTTCACCAATTTCTCAAGTCTAAATAACGGTTTTTGCCGGCATGCAATTACTAGATATCCGTTCACTGCTGCAGTTCAGAGGTGGTAATCGATTTTCCCGTATTAGGAAGCTCACAGCCAAAGGCCTCCCTCTCTGATAATCGTAAAAAACTGATCATATCCTCATCATCACTTCTTGATGTCGAATTTTGTAGTTGTTTTCCATTATATTGAATTGTTAGAAAAAATCAATATATTTTTTATATAACATAAGAAATATTTCTCTTCTTATATTATAACAGAAGTTACCATTTTTCTCTAATTCCCTAAAAATGGTATAATCCATGTAGGAGGTGTACTAATAATGATTGCTATTTTTTGTATCATCGCTACTGTTCTTTCTTTTATATTCGCTATCATGTATCGATATAAGTATCCTGGTTATAGCATTTTAGCGGTAGCTATTATACCAGCTGCTTCCTTCTACGTATTAGGTAAATACCAATATACTGAAGTGTTTATCGGTTTTGCAATCTTCTACTGCACCTTTGGATACATACTAACAATGAAAAGAATTTTATTGAATCATTAAAAGGGACCGATTTCTGCTTACAGAAATCGGTCCTCGCATGCATCATATCCCTCGGTTGCCCACACGAAAGATACGACATAGTTCAATTATTTATCTTCATTTTTCATAAAAAATTTATGATTTGGAAGATCCACATTTAAATCTGCTAATTGTTTCTTTTCCTTTTCTAGAATCGCTTTCGCTTTTTCTTTTGTCGCCTCATCTAAGTTTGCAAAGATGTCTTCATGCTTCCCTTTCTCTGGAAGATTCACACCTAGTTTTGTCAATTCTTCTTTCGCTTGCTCGCGAGTTAATTTCCCGGACTTTTCTTGCTCAAAAATGGACTTCGCTTTTTCTTTTGTCGCCTCATCTAGATTCGCGAACATATCACCGTGCTTCCCTTTCTCTGGGAATTTCACACCTAGTTCTTTCAACTTCGCTTTCGCTTGCTCACGAGTTAGTGTTCCAGACTTTTCTTGCTTCAAAATTGCTTCCGCCTTTTCTTTTGTCGCCTCATCTAAATCCGCGAATATGTCACCATGCTTCCCTTTCTCTGGAAGCGTTACGCCTAATTCTTTCAATTTCTCTTTCACTTGCTCATGCGTTAATGCTCCGGACTTCCCTTGCTCAAAAATGGACTTCGCTTTTTCTTTTGTCGCCTCATCTAAATTCGCGAATATATCTTTGTGCTTACCTTTCTCTGGGAATTTCACGCCTAGCTTTGTTAATTCCTCATTTGCTTGTTCGCGAGTTAATTTCCCGGATTTTTCTTGCTCTAGAATCGACTTTGCTTTTTCTTTCGCCTGATCATCTAGTCCTGCAAACATTTCCTTGTGCTTACCCTTCTCTGGGAATTTCACACCTAATCCCTCTAACTGTTTCTTTGTATCATCCATAATCGTTTTTACTTTTTGTTTTGTTGCTTCATCTAAATTCTTCTTCGCAGTTCCTTTTGTAACTTGCTCAGCTGCTGGAGTATTAGTTGCCGCAAACGCTGGTATACCAGCTCCTCCTATAATTCCAAATGATAAAGCACCTGCAATTGCTAAATATCCAACTGTTTTCTTCTTCATAGGAAATTTCCTCCTTCATATTTCTAAAGCATGTACACTTTCGTATACAATGCCAATAGTAATGTTGGTTTCTTAAAATTTCCTTAACGATTTAAATAAAAAACACCGCTCATCACGAGCGGCGTTTATCTAAGCTTTTTGTAATTGTAATTCTTCACGTTCCATTACTCTTCTTAATACAATTGTTTGTGTCATTGTAAATAAGTTACCTGTAATCCAATACAGCACAAGTCCTGATGGCGCCGCAAATCCCATAAATAGAATCATTGCAGGCATCATAATTTGCTGTATTTTCAGCATTTGAACTTGTTCTCCAGGCGTTACATTTGATTGGAACACCTTCATTTGAATAAATGTTGTTAACGCTGCGATAATCGGTAATATGTGATATGGATCTGCATGTCCTAGGTTCACCCATAAAAATGAAGATGTACGAATCTCTTCAGTTCGGCTAATCGCATAATACAAAGCAGAGAAAATCGGCATTTGTATAAAGATTGGCCAGCACCCAGCTAACGGATTCCAACCGCCTGATTTCATTAGTTCTGACATTTCTTTTTGATACTGCTTTTGTTTTTCAAGATCTTTACCCACATCACCGTATTTCTGTTTCAGCTTCTGTAATTCAGGTTGCATTTTTTTCATTTTCGCTTGGCTACGATATTGTGAAACAGCTAATGGAATCATTGCTGAACGAATAACGAGCGTCATGATAATGATGGCAATCCCGAAGCTAGCTCCAGGTATATGATGAGCAACAAATTGAATCATAAATGAGATTGGATATACGAAATAATGGTTCCAAATTCCCGTACTATGTGAATCAATTGTACCTGCATTACTGCAGCCAGATAAAACAAAAACAAGTAATAATGATAAACTAATGAGCCTAGCTCGGTATGATTTTAACATGTTCATTCCTCCAATGTTTCGTAATTAATTAGCGAAACATTGGTGTATACGGACCTACCTCGTCACTCTCTCCGCTCGATTCTTGTCTGCGGACAGAACGAATCATTCCATATTTATAAAAAATAGAAAATAGCGGTACATTTCTTGTACCCTCTTCACACGTATCTACTAGTTTAAAAGCTCTCTGTCTACCGCTCGATGCTTGCTGACGCACAAAGCGAGAAACGTTAGCAAGAAAAAAGACTTCTAATACACAAAGCGCTGTCGTTACAAACGATATATATAGAATTGCATCCTGCAATAAAAATTCCATCGCTTCACATCCTTAATAAAGTCATTTTAGCATATTCAGCAAACATTCTCTATTTCCTTTTGTTCTCAAAATTTTTTTTTGCATATTTTCTCAAAAAATTATACTAGAAAACCAATGTATTCGCTTTCTTTAGTATATTCACACATATCTTTGAATAGGTTTAATTTGTTAGAAATTTATAAAATTTTTGCATTATAATAAAACTATTGCCAGTTTTTGAAAAAAGCTTTATTCTCTTCTTGTAATCAAAAATGAATATGGAGATGAAACATACTATGGGTCAACTAGGAGACGCCGATTACGTTCCCGACACCGCCTTTTTATCCTTCCCAGCAGCTAAAACATTTCATTTAGAATTTATCATACAGTTAGTTGTTATTTTTATAGCTTCTATTTTGTATGCAATTTCTATGAATATGTTTTTTATCCCGCATAATATGATTAGCGGTGGATTCGCTGGTGTAGGGATGATTATCGGTTATTTAATGCACTACAATATCGGAGCACTTATCTTTTTACTAAACATTCCGCTTCTTATTTTAAGTCACTTTTACTTAGGAAAGAAGACAACCTTTTTAACGGCATACTTTGTGGCTGTATCATCTTTAGCGATGAACATTATCCCAGTACACCAAGTTTCAGACGATATTTTACTGTCTTCTGTATTCGGTGGTGTCATCTGCGGTGCTGCCTCAGGAATCATATTCCGATTTGCTTCTTCAACAGGTGGTTTTGATGTTGTTGGATTGATTGTAGCGAAACATCGCGATGTTTCAATTGGAGCAATCATCTTTGGATTCAACTTAATCTTACTTGTTGCAGCAGGATTTATTTTCGGATGGGATATTACGCTTTATACGTTAATTAGTCGGTTTGTAGTCAGCAAAGTAATTGATGCCGTGCATACAAAACATATTAAATTAACGATAATGACAATTACAGAAAAAGGTGAGGAAATAAAAAGCTCACTATTACATCACGGCATACGTGGCGTAACAATGGTAGATGCTGTCGGCGGCTATACAAACCATAAGAAAAAAATGATTTACACTGTCGTAACTCGCTACGAGTTGGGCGAAATGAAACGTATTATCCGCCAAGTGGATAATAAAGCATTTATGAACATTACTGAAACAGTTGAAATTGTCGGCCGTTTCAAACGTATATAAAAAAGCGCAAGGAACTACAATTCCTTGCGCTTTTTATTTTTTACACTTATTACAAAATCAGATAATTCTATTATTGTATCACTAAATGTGTTATAATAAAACTAGACTAACAAAAAAGAGTATATAGACTTGGAAGTTTCTCTTATTTTTATAAGCAAAAAGAAACGAGCAGTCGGGTATATTTCAGACACCATACACGTAACGGTTTAAAAAAAAACCGATCATCTTAGTTATTCTTCACTGATCTTTTTATAAAAGATACGTACAACTAAAATTCACTTCAATATACTATACCTACCTTTTTGACTTCCAAATCATCTTATTACATAAGGAGATGAACATATGAATCAATATATACGATACACACTAGCTGTCCTATTTGCCATCGTCGGCGGCGTGATCTGTTTCTGGACAAACACAGAGCTTGGAGAGAATATCATTTTTAATGGAATCGAAACCCTTGTAAGCGCTTCAATTTTAGGCGGATACATTTTCTTCCTCTTCAATCCAGAAGAAAATGCTCAAAAAACAATGTTATTAACAATGATCGGAATCGTTGGTGGATGTATTTCCTACTCAATGACAAACTATACATTACCACTTCAATTAAGCTCAGCTTTCTTCCATGGTCTATGGACTTGGTTTATCGCATTCTGCCTAGCAGACGTATTCAACCTATTACAAGACCACGAAGAAGAAAATGGTCAACAAATTGAAAGTAACTCTTAAGCTGGAAGATACTCTTCCAGCTTTTTTATTTTTACTGACTACTTTTGGATACCCCACCCGGAATTCGAAATGAAACATGTGCCCCACCTCGCACCTTGCTATTTTCTACCTGTATTATGCCGCCATGCTTCTCAACAATTGTCTTGGCAATATATAACCCGAGCCCAAAATGCTCCTTGCTTCCTGAACGCGACTGATCTCCCTGATAAAAACGCTGCAATACTTTCTTCAAATCCCCTTCTTGAAAACCAAGTCCTGAATCATATACATGAAACTCTATTGCGCCATGCCAAGCACATACTTTAACAAGCATCTTCCCTGACACCGGCGTAAACCGAACTGCATTCATCACGATATTATCCATTACTTGACTGATCCGCTCTTGATCAAATACTAAGTTTTGTACACCCTCATTATTTTCAAAGGTAACGTCCCACTCAATCTCTTTTTTCCTAGCTATACATTCATATTCTTCTAGTTTTTTAAGAAAGAATGGGGTTATATGCACTTTATTTAAACGTAATTGAAACGAGAAACTTTCTAACTCATTTACTGTTTGGAACTCCTCAAGAAGTTTTGTCATTCTGTTTGTATTTCGTTCAATCGTTTGTAAATACCGATGTAACAAGTCTTCATTTTTCCATAAGCCACTTTGCAAACCTTCTGTATGACCTTGTACAATCGTTAGCGGCGTTTTCAAATCATGAGAAATAGCTCTAATATATTCTCTTCTTTCTTCTTCTAACTCCCATTGCCGTGATAAACTTGTTGCTAATGCTGCGCGCATATTTTCAAACGAACCGACTAACTCACCAATTTCATTTTTCGCGTTGTATTCTAAATGAAAATCTAAATCCTGCTCTTGAATTCTTTTTGAAGCCTCTGATAATTCAGCGAGTGGTTTCTTTATTCTTTTTCCCATTCGGTTTGAAACAATATAAGATAAAATTGTAATGTATATAAAGGGCGAAGCTAAAAATAAGATTACAAACAAGGAGTCAACTGCCGAAGCAGTAGACATTGTCAAATGATAATTAAGTCCTATCGCTCCCCGTAGCTCCCCAGTCTTATCAACTAAAGGCAGATATGTCGTAACTTCAGTATCATCTTCTTCCTCATGAATATTCGTATTAATAACACTCAAAATTGGTCTCTCATTTGTTATTAACTTCTTTTTATATGTACCATAAGAAATATCTCCTTGCCTATTAACAATTTGATATTTAATTCCCTCTTTAGGGATAATTTTCTCTAATTCATTTCGCTCTTTTTCATTTAACAATAGGGCTCCTTTATCTTTTACATATTCTTTTATCATAGGAATTTTTTGTTCATAATAATTTGCAGGAAATACTTTTCCACTCTTCGTTAGCCAATACCAACCACTAGCTGCCGTTAAAACTGTCAGTATTAAACTACCAATTAAAACTATTAAAAAGCCAATTACTAGCTGTTGTTTAATCCTTAACCTTTGCATCAATTCTGTACACTCCACTTATATCCAATTCCCCACACAGTTTGAATATATGTATATTGTCTATCATATACACTAAGCTTTGTTCTAATTTTCTTTATATGCTCAACTACAGTAGAGACATCACTTTCACTATCATATCCCCAAATCTTTTCAAACATCTGCCCTTTCGTCAAAACTTGGCCAGCATGAAGTGCTAACATTTTCACAACTTCATACTCCTTTTTTGTAAAGTGAATTTTTTCTTTACCTAATAGTATTTCATAACTCTGCAAATCTATTACTAAATCGCCATAACGCAGTAAATTCTTTTGCCCCATCATTTGCAATTCTGTCGTACGGCGCAAATTAGCAACAATTCTAGCTTTCAACTCTTTTAAACTAAACGGCTTATTAATATAATCGTCTCCACCAATCAATAAACCTTCTATACGAGACCGTTCACTACTATCCGCACTTAAAAATAATATAGGGCATGCATAAGACTCTCTCATCTTCTCGCACACTTTAAATCCATTCATATCAGGCAACATAACATCTAAAATAATGAGATCCACGCTACTATCTAATTTTTTCAAAGCCTCTTCACCACTTAATGCACTTCTTACTTCATAGCCTTCCATGGCAAGACTGTCTTCAATAAATGTAAGAATATCTGGCTCATCGTCTACAAGTAGTATTTTGTCCGCCACAGTAAGTCCCTCCTAATTAAATACATCTTTTTTACACCAACTAAACATAGCCGCTATTGCACATCCTCCTAAAATTGTACCATTTATTAGGTAAAATATGACTTTCTCCTCACTTAATATTCTTAAAATTGATTCACTTCCCATTACAAAATAACTTATTTCTTCATTCACATACAAACCAGCTACTAGTAAACCAACTATCACAAAATATATAATGATAGCATTTTGAAACCAAAGGCTTACAAAGCTACTCAACATGATTAAAGCACTTGCGATAAACCATAATATTAAATAATATTTCACGGTATATAAAATAGAGGCACCCGTCCCATAAATGACTTGTTTATCCAAAAAGATCGTCTCCTCTGCATGCCTTATAAAAAATGTTCCATATATATAACTCTCAATCAATGCCAGTAACAAAAATAAACTTACGATACTCATTTGAGTCATCCATTTTGCCAATAATAATTCCCACCTACTTACCGGACGGATCATGACAAGACGATATGCGCCAGATGAAATTTCACTATTAAAGCTATCAATAAATAAGATTGGAAAAATTAATAAGAATAGAGTAAAATACCATTCTCTTGTAACTGCAACAGGAAAATTTAAATTACTTAAGATTGCTTCCGTCCCTTTTGTATCGTAAATAGCAACTCCAAAAGTATGAACCCATACACTGTGTAAAATAAGTAGCAGTACAAAAATAACAATTAATACTTTCGTCTTCTTTCTATCAAAAATCCGTTCAAATTCACTTATAAGTATTTGTCTCATTCTTCACACCTCACACAAAATTATCTTTTTTTCCTATCCAATAAACTGTTACAGCATTACAAATAACAATGTATATAAGTAAAATTACAGATCCAAAAAGAATCATTCTTGAACTACCAGATAAAGATATAGCAATTCCTTCATGTTGTAATTTAATTAAAGAAGAATAATTAATATAAAGAAAAGCCGGTGATTTCCCTATCACTAACGCCATGGCTGGGTATCCAAAAGAAAATATAATAAATCCCATACCAAGTAGTGTTGCACTTGTTGTCGATTTACTTACAACCGCTAGCATAATTAATATGCTAGCCATCGCTATTAAAGTAAGATAAGCAATTCCATAATAAGAAATACAGTATAAGAAAACGCCAAGTACATTCATTTTTTCCGTGAAATAAAACAAAAGAATACTTGGTTCATGCTCAAAGAAAATATAGCCAATACAATAACTACAAATAAAATAGACACCTATAAATAGCAAACTTACTGCTAATATCGTAATTATTTTCGCAATAAGAACCTCAGAATACGTGTATGACCTTTGTATTACCATCCGAATTTGACCGCTATGATACTCTTGAGCAAACACAAGGACAATCAAAACGAGTAAAACAAGATTACATATACTCATAAGCATTTCAGATAATGCAAGTACGGGGAATGAATTCGCATATGTATAATCAACTGCTGTCCTTTCTACCTCTTGATTATGTTTCAAATAGTACTTCGCAGCCCCAAGTAACATCACCGGTATCATCAAAAAACAAAGCCATGTTACTTTCTTTGCCCAAAGCCGTCCCCATTCAGAACGTACTAACATCGTCATGAGCTCATCATCTCCACGAAAATATCTTCTAATTCTTTATCACTTCCTTGTAACTCTTCCGTCGTTCCACGCCATATTAGTGACCCTTCTCGAATCATGACCCAGGAATTACACATAAGCTCCAACTCACGAATTAAATGACTAGAAATGAAAAAAGTAATTCCCTTCTCACGCTGTAAGTCGAGTACAATTTTACGAAGTTGCTTAATTCCAACTGGATCTAATCCATTAGACGGTTCATCCAAGATGATAAACTCTGGGTCCCCAAGAAGTGCCTGCGCAATTCCTAAACGCTGCTTCATTCCTAACGAATACGTACCAACTTTATCGTCAGCGCGATTTTCTAAACCGACGATTTCTAATACTTGCTGCACTTTTTTTTCAAGAACTTCTCCACCAGTATGTAACGTAATCCTACCTAGGTTGCGTAGATTTTTTCGCCCTGACATATAAGGAAAGAAAATTGGTGCTTCTACAATTGCACCTACATGCTGAAGAGCTTCTTTCCGATTTTTTTGTACGCTAATGCCATTAATTAAGATTTCCCCTTCATTCGGTCGAATTAACCCCATAATCGTTCGAATCAGAGTCGTCTTCCCTGAACCATTCGGCCCAACAAAACCACAAATTTCATTTTTATAAACAGAAAAAGACATGTGACTTAACAACGTTCTTCCCTTCACTCTTTTCGTCACATCTCTTACTTCTAAAACCTCTTTTTTCATTCTTATCGCCTCCTTGCTACTAGAATAGACGGTAAAAATAAACATTTTATAAACAAATAAAAAGAAGTTACCCCCACGGCAACTTCTTTTCCATATACCCCATCCGGTACTTACCGGAATATATCAACGATTTTTTCATTATATCGATTCAACGACATCCTTCGATAACCAAAACGCACAACATACCCTATCCCCCAAGCAGCTTACTGCCGAACTCTACAATTAAAAAGATAATTAATAGGACTGCGAGTATTTTTACTGCTACATATGCCACTTTAAAAATTACATAAATGAGTAAGACTAGCAAAATAATCGCTAAAATTTCCATATATAACTCCTCCAAACTTTGCTCTTCTTAACTCATTTTACTCGCCCCGAACTTTTTATGGAACGGCATAAGATTACATATAGAAAAGAGGATACCTCACCCATCGTAAGATACCCTCTCCTTCAACTGCTCGAACCACTCTCTATCCAATTGTAAATATCCTATTTCACTCTTCTCAGCGCTCTTCAATTCTTTATCCGCTTTCTTCATATAAATATGGCATGCTTCCATATCTTGCTCTAAATATTTGATAACTCCTTGTGCACGGTAATACCCATGTAAGTCCAGCATTGTAATTGCCTTCGCATGATTCTTCGCTTCTTGCAAGTAAAGATTTTCCTGCTGATAAAGTACTCTATATAAAAGATACCAACTATGAAAACTACCAACAAAATATTTATTTTCTTTTGTCACAGGTAACTGCACAATTTTCTCTAAATGCACTATCGCTTTTTCCATTCCCTCTTGATCAGCTCGGGCATAAAATACGAGCATAAGTCCGCTCATTATTTCTCTTATACTTTTATCCTCTTTTATTTTTTCTTCACTAATTTCTACTAATCTCTCATCCCAATCTTTCGGCCGTTTGTAGCTTAATAATTCACCCGATACTTGAATATTATATAAATGCCCTCTAGCCCTTTCATCATCTTTAATTAAAATGAGAAATTGCATGCCATCGCTCAGGAATGTTCCTTTTATCGGCACTATTGTAACGGCAAAAATCGTAAAGTGTAAAACGGAAAAATATAAAAGATATTGATAATAACTAACCATGTATATGTAACCTGAAGTAATACCGAATAGTACACTTGTAATCGGTCCACCTAAAGTCATCCACGCCCATTTTTTTGAGAGGTTCGGTGTGTGTGTGGAAGGCGGCACTAACATTGCAACGCCACCTACATACATCCATATTTTATTTTCTCGAATTCGTATTTTCCCTTTTTCTTTTTGAACAGTAATAGGTCCTACTGTCATAAACTTAAATTTCAAACCGCACATCAAACCGAATATTACATGCCCTAATTCATGAATAGCTAACACAAGCAATGCAATCCCGAAAAAGGCCCATATTTCTATAATTTGCTGTACTTTTTCTATTCGAATGAATCCGTATAAGGCGGAGCAAACGAAAGCAACGAACATTGAAAAAGCAGGTCTTCTTAAAATGTCCACCGTTTTTCTCCCCTTAATAAATCATTTTTTTATGCATTTCGTACATATATGTTCCAACATGTAATACCCAAACGAACGAAATCATAATGACCATAAAGAAGTCTTTTCCATCTAAAATTGCATACGCAATCGCCGCCAACCACGCACAAGTAAGTGTCATGTTTGTATATTGATATGCCTTATATCCCGCTTCATGAACAATTTGCTTTTGCCCTTCATCTGCATTCTTTGCCCACATTTCCATTGACTGAGAATACGTAACACTCTGTTCTGGATATAGAGCGTTATATCTTTTCCTCATTACAGATCCTAACCAAGTTATAGCAATAAAGCACACTGTAGATACGACAATACTTACACTAACAAAGAGCAAGTTCCCCTCACTTGTATACGTTCTATAAAAAGTGATAACTGAACAAACAAACCATGATGGAATAATAATTTCCATTACTCGAAAATAAATAAGCGCTATCCCTAATCTTCGTCCCTTAACATTTTCTTCTTCATCTTTCGTTTGTGCGAGCGCTCTTGTACGCTTCCAAATATAATATATAATCGCTACGCCAAATACACTCATCATAGCAATGCTAATAACAGGAGGTATTTTGCTAGTACCCTCTGTTGCAATATCCCCTACTACATACCCTATAAACCCACCAAAAATTGCTCCTACTAACAACTTCAATATAGCCGTCATTTTCCCCTTACCCTTCATCTCCATCTTCCCCCTCCACTAACATAAATATCTCCTCCACCGGCACTCCAAAAATTTGTGCGATTTTTAGCGATAACACAATAGATGGTGCATAATCCCCGCGCTCAATTAAACTAATGGTTTGCCGTGATGAGCCGATTGCTTTACCTAAATCCCCTTGTGATACACGATGCTTTGCTCTAAGTTCCCTCACTCGATTTTGAAGCTTCATGTTTTACCTCTTTTTCATTTATTTAATTAAAATTGTAAATAATATCCTTATCTTTGTCAATTATAATTGTCATTTTGACTTATATACATGTCAAAAATAAATCTATATTCTCCTAAATATATAACTTAGATAATAGATTTTAATAATCACATACGGAAAAAAAATAGGAACGTATTATATACCAGCCACCGGTGACGGTATCGATGGAAAAATAAAAGCAAACTGGAAAATACAATAAAAAAGGCAGTGCTTTTGCACTGCCTCCCTAAAATCTGACATAGAATGGATTCCATATTAACTTGCGTTTTGTAAAAATACTCGTTTTAGTTGTTTGCGGAAACGAATGCTTAACGTAATTGCTACAATGACCATCGCTCCGAAAATGATTTTGCCGATATGATCTCCCAGTAATCCGAAAATATCATGTAAGTTACCACCTAACCAGTAGCCACCGATTAAGAAGAACGATACCCAGAATAAAGCACCTGAATAAATTGTAATCGCAAAGCGGCGAAACGGTAAGTTAATGATACCTGCAAAGTATCCTGTAAAATGACGTACACCAGGAATGAAGAAGCCAATAAAGATAAGGAAATATCCGTATTTATCGAACCACATTCTCGTTAAATCAATTTTTCTTTGTGTTAAAAATACGTACTTCCCGTATTTTTGAACAAAAGGCATACCAAGCTTATTTCCTAAAAAGTATTGGATTGTCATTCCTACACTTGTCCCAATAAAGGATAGGATAATTAAAATAGGTAAACTTAGATCACCCTTCTGTGCTAAAAACCCCGCATATGCTAATGTTGGCTCTCCCGGAAACGGAAGTGCAATATATTCTAACAGCAAGCCTACAAGTACTACATAATACCCATATTGCTGAAATAATTCATGAACCCATTCCATGTCATCTCCCCTTTCATTCACGTACAACTTGTTACTATTATTGTATAAAAAAATTGTCGAAATAACTATCACAATAGCTTACATTTTTATTACATTTTTGTAAGGCTCATTCTAAAGTTTTTTGTTCTCTATTTACTTATATCTATTAGCATTTAAAAACAAGCTAACAACTATATATCACGCGAAGGAAATCCATTAATATACATTTTTCATCCAGTTTTTAACTCTCGAAAACCACCTTATTTTGTTCTCTATAAAAAACCACCACAAACTCATATGAACTTCATATTAGCTTCATATACGTATTGTAAGATTATATCGGAATTTGTTGAAAAATTTAGCTAATATATGACTAAACATTAAACTGAATAAATATAAGTCGCTTTTCGAAATTGAAAAAAGGGTGAATAAGAAATGGAAGCTTATAAAATGCAAGATTTTATTAATACGAATGTTGAATCTCATCAAAATGAAACCGTTTTTAATTTACAAATATGTGAAACAAATGAATTTGACGTAAGTTTAACAAAATCTACAACGCTGTCTTTTATCGTTTCAAAAAAGAACATTAAGATCGTCATGAGAAAATGGGTTAATTCAAATCAAGAAAGCATGATTGGCAAAAGCTACATCATTCCAACGAAAGCTTTTCACTATTTCTTACCGATTATTTCTGAAACTGAAGATGAACTAAATATTCGAGTTCAAGGTTTTGGACTACATGGTGAGCTGTTATTAAATGAAAGATTACTTATTGATAAAAACAACAAATGTAATACAAAGATTACTACCTTCTTTGAAACATTAGATGAAAATGTCAATCAAGCATTACGAGGATTACAAATTCATTGTATGTAAGACTACTACAATAAGTAAAAGGAGAATATAATGAAAAAACTATTATTAAGTGCGCTATTATCATTAGGATTTTTAACTCTTCCATTCACTACTGCAGAAGCAGCTACGACGAAGGATCAGCTTATCGTAAACACAAAAATAAATAAAATGGATTATTATCAAGATGGAAAATTCATAAAAAGTTTCACTGTCGCTACTGGAAAAGCAGCAACACCAACACCTAAGGGTACTTTTCAAATCGTAAATAAAATTAAAAACCGTCCTTACTATACAGGAAAAATTAAAGGCGGCGATCCACGTAATCCACTTGGGGACCGCTGGCTCGGATTAAATATGGCAGGAACTTACGGAACAACGTATGCGATTCATGGAACTAACAATAATCAAGCAATCGGGAAAGCAACAACACTTGGTTGTATTCGTATGTTTAACAATGATATTCACTGGTTATTTGAGCGCGTTCAGCAGCAAGCTACTGTCACTGTAAATTAGCCTAAGAACAAGATTTATGTGTAGCCAAGAATTTTATGTCTTGGCTTATTTTATTTATTCATTTACAGTAGCAAAATAACTGTATTTACATATATAATAAAAATAGATTGCATTCAACATCATCGTAACATTGATAAACATGGATATTAAAATTATACAGTTATAATATTTTATAAATTTTACAATACATACTATAATAGAACTACTGTAATTCTGAACTATTCAGTGACACTAAACAATCCCCCTTGCTACTTTCATTACTATTTTATAGCGGGGGCTTATTATATGTATAAACAATCTGAGTCATCCCAAAAATGATGAATTCGAATATTGCAGTAAAAAGCGTTATTTAGGAGGTGTTACTATGACGCATATACTGGTGATTGAAGACAACCCAGATATACAAGAACTTATTCGTGAATTTCTAATGGCACAAAACTTTACTGTTGATGTAGTTGGTGCTGGAACAGAAGGCATTCTTCTTTTCCAAAAAAATTCATACGATCTTGTCCTCCTCGATGTAATGTTACCAGATATAGATGGCTATAGTATTTGTAAAATTATGCGAGGACAATCTGATGTACCAATCATTATGTTAACAGGCTTACATAATGAAGAAAGTGAAATTAAAGGATTTGAGTTAGGTATTGATGACTATATTACAAAACCGTTCCATTACACCGTATTTATAAAACGTGTAGAAGCTGTATTAAGAAGGGCAGCAACAAAGGAAGCAGAAGCTGCAACTATACTACAATTCCATGAATTGATGTTAAATTCTACAGCATATGCCGCTTATGTTCATGGTAATCAAATTGAATTGACTACAAAAGAATTTGAAATTATATATACTTTACTGCAAAATCGGGGAAAAGTACTATCAAGAAGTGATTTGTTGAATAAGGTATGGGGCTATGAACATTATGGTGATGTGAGGGTTATAGATACACATATTAAAAACTTACGAAAAAAATTAGAAATTCCTTATATTAAAACGGTGAAAGGCATTGGCTACAAAATCGAATCGTAGCAAAGACAACATCACCAAAAATATATTCATCAAAACCCTATTGTTTTGTGTTCTTTTATCAATTTGTCTTTATCAAATCATTTATTTTCTAGCCTCAAATTACGATAAAGATCGTTTGAAAGCTTCTGGAACGCAAACTGCGGAACAAGCGGAATCAGACAAACAAAACGACCAAATTAAAACAAAGCAAAATAAAGCTGTGTCAGAGAGTAGCATCTCTAATTTTCAATCTTCTCAATTAGACATGAAAACACTCTCTACAGCCATCAATCATCTTTTGCAGCCTAGCCAAACTGCAAAAGCAAAAGCAAAAGAACATGCACAAAATATTCCGGGGAAAAGTAACACAACGTCTTCACTTACAGAAGCGGGAAAGCAAGTTACTAACAATGATGCCTTACATACACAAAATGCAGCAAGTAAAGCAAATGATACACATGATAATCCAAAGTTAACAGATGTGTTGCAGCAGTTAGCTCCACATATTGGGGCGACAATGCTTGCATTATCTCTGCTTGGATCTTTAATCTATGCAAAAATAATCGCCAAACCTTTCCGATATATGAGCGATGCTTTAAAAGATATTATGAATCTTGATTTCTCAGATAAAAAGCTACTTAACAAAAATACAGATCAAACAGATTTTAATTTGCAAGTAGCTGCCTCACAAGTACCTACTATTGTGAAAAATTTACATGAAAGCAATCAAGATTTAAGAAATGAACTCAAGAAGGAACAACAGTTAGAACAATCTCGTAAAGAATTTATGTCTATGATATCCCATGAATTAAAAACACCAATCGCAGCCGTTATGGGACAACTCGATGGCATGATTCACGGAATCGGCGCTTATAAAGATAGAGATAAATATTTAAAACGTTCATATGAGATGATGCAAGATATTAACATATTAACGGAAAAAGTGTCAGAATTATCCAAAATACAAAACCCTCAATTTAAACCAAATTTAAAAGTTATCTCATTAACTAATATTATTGAGGACGTTATAAAGAAAGTAGATTATTTTGTATCTGTAAAACAATTAAATGTTCAATCTAACATTAAACAAGATGTACAAATTTTAGCTGATCCTAAATTTATGCAAACTGCTATTTTTAACATTATTTCAAATGCAATTCATTATACAATTGACCATCAGCATGTATATATAAAACTTTATGAAAAGCCAAACGGTTACGCATTAGAAGTATTAAATACAGGTTCTCAAATTGATGAAGATAAACTTGCCCATTTATTTGAACCATTCTATCGCGCAAATCCTGACAAACATGGCTTAGTACAAGGTAGTGGTCTTGGGTTATATATTGTAAAACAAATATTAGATAAACATCAGTTTCCTTATGGAATACAAAACACACCTCAAGGTGTAAAATGCTCCATTGTATTCCCAAAAGCAATGTAAAACCTACTCTAATTTCATACCCCAAATTCATACTTCGTATGAATGGCGGAATTTTGTAGAGTATCTAACTCTGTTTCGTTCGCCCGTTATCCTTATTTGGATAGCGGGCGTTTTTTATTATTTAAAAGGAGGATTTTTATGGAGAAGTTTAAGTATTCATTACTAGTTTTATTCGGCGCTTGTAGCTACGGCGTACTTTCAACTATTTTTAAACTCGGATTCATCGACGGATTTTCCGCACACCAACTACTAGGAGGGCAATATGTCTTCGGATGGATTGGACTACTTTTACTCGTTCTGTTCTTTTCACGTCATAAAGTATCAAAAAAACAATTCTTTTCGTTACTAACAGTCGGCACAACAATGAGTATGACAGGTATTTTCTATGCTATTTCCGTAGAAGAATTGCCAGCCTCTATCGCTGTCGTTTTACTCTTTCAGTTCACTTGGATTGGTGTAGTCATCGAAGCGATTGCCAACCGGACATTCCCAAGCCGTGAGAAAGTTATATCTATTATTATTTTATTTACTGGTACATTGTTTGCTGGTGGAGTATTTGAAGGTCTTGGACAAAACTTTTCTACGAAAGGTATTATTTTCGGACTATTAGCTGCCGTCTCTTTCTCATTCTATGTATTTGTAAGCGGGCGCGTTGCTACAGATGTTCCGCCTTATACGAAAAGCTTTCTTATGACAACGAGTGCTACTCTTATTGTATGCTTATTTTTCCCGCCTACCTTTTTAACGGACGGCGCTTTACAAGCAGGCCTATGGAAATATGCTTTCTTCCTTGGACTGTTCGGGGTTATTATACCTGTCATTTGTTTTTCAATTGGGGTACCAAAAGTCGGAACGGGACTTGGTACAATATTAGGTGCAGCTGAATTACCAACAGCAATTATCGCTTCTATTACACTTGTTCATGAAGTTGTATCGCCAATGCAGTGGATTGGGATTGTGGTTATATTACTCGGTATTTTCACACCACAACTACTTACTGCTAGGAAAGAAAAAAAACATAATCGTGTTCATAGTGCGTGACAACATCAACTTGTATATAAATGTGAATAAAGTTACGATATGTTAAACTTTATTACTACCTTTAAAATAACATATGATATTGCGGCTATTATTCTCGTAATCCTTGCTGTGCTTTTCTTTTGAAAGATAAGAAAGAGGGTTATACAGCATAGGAAAAGACCTTTCATTTATTTGAAAGGTCTTTTCCTTATATTTCACTTTACCGCTCCATATAACTTCTCTACCTCATGTTCAATTTGTTTTACATCGATTCGCTCAAATAATGGCTGCACATTATCAATTCGGTTTGGCAACGTATTTTGAGGTTCCCAATTTACTTTAACACTCGATAATGTATTTCTAACTCTTTCACTTGAAAACGGTAAAAATGGTTCAAGCAGTTGTGCAAAGTTTGCTATTAGGTAAACACAATTATAAATTGTTTCCTCACATGAAACTGGGTCGTCTTCTCTTTGTTTCCAAGGCTGCTTTTCATCAAAGTATTTATTTGCAAAGCGTACTGCATCAAATATTGTTTCTAGTGCCACCTTAAATTTAGTTTGTTCAATCGCCTCTCCTACACTTTTATATAATCCTTCTACTTTATCTTTCAGCTCTACATCAATACTTCCCTTCGGTACAGTACCACCATAATATTTTTCAATAAACTTTAATGTCCGGTTCACAAAGTTCCCGTATGCACCTAACAATTCACTATTATGACTGTAAATGAATTCACGCCATGAAAAATCAGTATCACGATTTTCTGGTGCGTTAACTGTTAAAAAGTAACGAATAGAATCGGGATTGTAGCGTTCTAATATGTCAGGCACCCATACTGCCCAGTTTTTACTTGTCGATAATTTTCTTTTTTCTACTGTTAAATACTCATTCGAAACGATATGACGCGGGATCGCTTCTTCTCCTATTCCAAGTAATACCGCTGGCCAAATGATTGAATGAAACGGAATATTATCCTTACCATGTACATAATATGTTTTCGCTTCTTTATCCCAAAACTCTTGATCATCTTTCCCTGTTTCTTCAGCCCAATTTTTACTCGCCGAATAATATCCTGTCACTGCTTCAATCCATACGTAAATTTTCTTATCTTCATATCCTGCCACTGGAATTGGTACCCCAATTGGTAAATCACGTGACACTGCCCTATCTTGTAATCCTTCCTTTAAATATCTCTCTGTTAATTGAATTGCATTGTCGCGCCATGTTCCTTTCTGCTTTGCAATTTCTACGGCCTCTTTAATTTGTTGCTGAAATTTATGCAATGCAAAATAGAAATGCTCTGTTTCCTGTACTGATGGCGTACTACCACATAACTTACATTTCTTTTCTAACAAATCGAGTGGATCTAAAATAGCGGAACAAGCATCGCATTGATCGCCCCTTGCTGCTTCATGACAATGCGGACAAATACCTTCTACATATCGATCCGGTAAAAATTGCGTACACGTTTCGCAATAAGCTTGTTCAACTACTTTTTTATAAATATAACCTTCTTCTAATAGTCGCAAAAAGACTTTTTGAACAGTTTCATGATGATGCTCGCTATCTGTACGTGTATAGCAATCATAAGTAAAACCAAGGCTACGAAAACATCGCTCAAACTCTTCGTGATACTTATCAGCAATTTCTTTCACCATCACACCGTCTTGCTTTGCTCTAATTGTAATCGGTGTTCCATTACAATCACTTCCTGAAACATACAACACATGCTCACCTTTTGCCCTGTAATAACGTGCTAAAATATCTCCTGGTAACAAACTAGCAATGTGTCCAAGGTGTAACGAACCATTTGCATACGGCCAAGCGCCTCCAATAAAAATACTCATCTTATATTCCTCCTTTAAAATATAAAAAGCCCCGCCCTTATCTTAAAAAAGATAAGGGCGGGGCTGTATAAACAGTCGCGGTACCACCTTATTTCGTCAGTCATTCGCATAACTAACCTTAACAAGTACGGAGCTATATGCTCTTATACTGTGGTTTTGATAACGAGTACCAACTCTCGTCGCCGCCTACTATTATCATTTGATAAGTTCAGGACGAAGCTCAAAGGCCATTGTTCAAATGAATATTCTTGCTTCTTCTCAGCTACCGAAGCTCTCTGGAAAGAATGGTTCCATTCTACTTTTCCTTTTCAACGCTTTTATGTATAAAACGTATTTTACGACTTAACAACAGAAAAATCAAACTTTTATTCAAAAAAACAGGAAATCCTACTCATTCACCGAATAACTATACGTTCACAAAAGGAGTGATAAAATTGAATCAAAAACAACTAAGTACTATTAATGAAAAAAGCTGGAACGCAGCTGCTTATGAAGCTTGGACAAATCGCCACGGGGCGCCAGAGGATTATGCGAAAAAGCTCATGGAAGATCCCGTGCGCGAGGTAAATCATTATTTACCTTACATACAATCTCCAAAAGGAAAGCGTATTATTAATTTACTCGGATCAAAAGGAAATAAAGCAGTTGCTCTTGCTCTTTTAGGAGCCGATGTAACAGTTGTAGACATTTCAGCAAGTAATGAAAAATACGCAACCGAACTAGCCGAAGCTGCTGGTGTCTCTATCCAATACATCGTCTCTGATGTACTGGATGTAAATCTTTCCGAATCATTTGATATCGTATTGCTGGAACTTGGTGTACTTCATTACTTTTTAGATTTAAAACCACTCTTTCAAAAGATTGCTAACTTACTTAAACAAGATGGAATACTTATCCTTCGTGACTATCATCCTATTTACACTAAATTATTAGGTGTAGATCATCCATCATTTCGGGCCAATGGAAATTATTTCGATGAAGAATTGATTGAAGATGATGTTGCTTATAGCATTCTTCTTACAGAATCGCAGAAAGAATCATTACCGAAGACAAACATACGCCGCTGGACGTTAGGCGAAATTGTTACAACACTTGCGGAAGAACGTTTTAAAATTGAAAAGCTAGTTGAAGAACACGGGTCTCATCAAAGGTGGGTTTTCCCTTCTACTTCACCCGAAGGAATTGAAGAACGTATACCAGGTCTATACACATTAATTGCGACAACATGCAAAAAAGGATCCCTTCACGGATAGGATCCTTTTTTTGCATGCTTACGCATATAAGTTGAGGTTGGAGATTACCATAATTCTGTAGAATAGGACACAAGATATTTCAACATTCGTCTCTGACTTACGTCGTCAAAAAGGGGTATGACCAACATAACGAAGAGTAATGTTCAGTTGATAGTGATAATCGTTATCAACTAATTAGAAGTATACAGGATGTTATTTCAAATTACAATACCATTTCTGATTTTTATTTATGAATTTTTTGATATACAAATGTATACATTTTAAGAACATTTAATCACATTAATCTGCCATATTCCATTATCTGCTATAATTTTCATTGAACAGATTAATAACTTCTTAATTATGTTTTTATTAGTTTCGTTCTCAATATTTATAAATTACAATAAATAGTTTTTAAAAAAAGGTAGGGGTAACAATGAAATATGTTAGCATTCGAAAAAAACTACTGTTCACACTCTTAAGCATTTCTTCCTTATTTAGCATTGCTCTTATTGTTATTCTTTCATTCGCGATGAATCAAGCAAGTGAAATCGAAACATTAAAGAATGATGTATCGAAAAGAGCAACGATTTTAAAAGAACGTGGCGATTGGTTCCAAGCGCAAGTCGCTGGTTTACAAGAATATTTATTATCACATGACCAAAAAGGATTGGATAAATTCAACCGGGAAGGAAAAAAACTAGCTGATACTAGGGAGAAAGTAACAAGTGATAAAAAACTCCCAGAAGGAATGAAAGAGGCCATTTTAATGGGAGCAAAATGGCGCAGCGTCGTAGATAATGAAGTCCTCCCTCTTGCACGGGAAGGAAAATGGGATGAAGCATCCAAAATTGCTCTTGCTCAAACAGATTATGTAAATGATCTTTTAAGTCGTTTTACTAAATATGCAAATGAAGAAAATGACAAACGGGACGTATTAATTGCTGACGTAGAGTCTTCTTCATCCCTTATTCAATATATTATTTTCTTCTCACTCATTACATGTACATTAACGTCTATTCTATTGGCATGGTGGTTCTCTGGTAAACTCGTTAAACCGATTCGACAAATTGATGCGAAGTTAAAAGAATTAGCTTCTCAAGATGGCGATTTAACCGCTAGATTACACGTAACGAGTAAAGATGAAATTGGTGACATCGCAAATTCCTTTAATCAAATGCTTGCTAACTTACAGCGTATAATAAAGCAAGTTCAACAAACATCAACAAGTGTAAAAGAAGCTTCTGAAAATGTGTTTATCGAAACAACTGCTTCTATGGAAAATACCGCAAAAACTAAAGAGACTATGAATGCTCTTGAGCACAATATTCGTTCACAAGTTTCTAGCATTGAAGAAAGTTCAACCGCAATGGATGATATGGCAACGAGTGTTCAGCGCATTGCACAAGCTGCCTCTTCTGCCGCTAGCCTAGCTGTTACAACTTCTGAAAAAGCAGATGATGGAAATAAAGTCATTGAAAAATCTATTACACAAATGCATACAATTAACGAAGCTGTTAACGCTACATCACAAGTGGTAGAGCGACTCATTACACATACGAATCATATTGATACTGCACTTCAATCTATTTCTAATATTGCCGAGCAGACGAATTTGCTCGCTTTAAATGCTTCTATTGAAGCGGCCCGTGCTGGTGAACACGGAAAAGGATTCGCTGTTGTTGCCGATGAAGTACGAAAACTTGCTGAACAATCTCAGCTAGCAGCAAATGACATTAACCATTTACTTCATCAAATTCAAGCGGACACAAAAATAGCAAATGACATGATGACACAAGGTCAGTCAGAAGCTTCTGAAGGAATTACAGTCATTCGTACCGCTGGATCTTCATTCTCAGAAATTGTTAATCACATTAACAATTTCTCTACACAAATACAAGAAATGTCTGCAACTGCTGAAGAAATGGCCGCAAGTTCTGAAGAAATGAATGCAGCTTTAAATAATATCGCTTCTATTTCAAATGAAGTTGCTGCCGAAACATCGAAAACAGCAACTTCAGCTGGTGACCAAGTAAACAAAATGAGTGTCGTTGCTAAAAAATCATCAGAAATGAAAACAATTGTGCAAGAACTTGAAGTGCTCGTTTCTCATTTCAAAACAAATAGTTAAAATGAAAATTTCATTTATACTTCTACGAACTCTAAATTGTTAGAAAGAGCGATTTAGAGTCTCTCTTTTTTCACGCTAAAATATCTCTTTCTATCTCCCATTCTGTCTGCTATAATTCCTAAAGGAAAGAAGAAAGCTTTATTCCATATGGAGTAAAGCTTTCTTTCAATTTTTTACATTAATTAATTAATTAATTCTAATACTAAGATTTTACAAGGAGGATTTTTATCATATGAATTTTATTAGCATTCGAAAAAAACTAATGTTCATGATGGGAATGATTTGCGCTTTATTCGGCATCGCCTTAGCTTTTATTTTATTCTTTACCATGGATCAGTCTCATAAAGCTGAAACATTACAAAAAGAAATTTCTCCTCTTGCAACAGAATTGAAAGAGCGCGGAGACGCTTATCAAGTACAACTTTCTGCTTTAAGAGGTTATTTACTACAACATGATCAAGTCGAATTAGACAAGTTTAATGAGATGAGTAAACGTCTTGAAGATACAAAAGGGCAACTTCTTTCTAACCCTAACACTTCTCAGTCCGTGAAAAGCACAATGGAATTAGGATCCACTTGGAGAAAGTTCATTGAAGAGAAAGTATTCAGTCTTGCAAAAGAACAAAAATGGGAAGAAGCTTTACAAGTAGCTTCTACAGAGAATGGCACTGTTTATAAAGTAATCGGTGATTTCACAAATTACAGTAATGAACAAGCTAAATTACGTGAACAATCTATTGAAAAAATCGATCAATCTTCACTACGAATTGAATATGTTGTCTTCTTATCACTTGTTATTTGTATTGTAACTGCAATTATTCTTGCATGGTGGTTCTCTGGTAAGCTTGTAAAACCAATTCAACAAATTGATACTAAACTAAAAGAATTAGCCTCTCAAGAAGGCGACTTAACAGCCCGTCTACAAGTAAATAGCAATGATGAAATCGGTGCAATTGCATCATCGTTTAATAAAATGTTAGAAAACCTGCAACATATCATTAATCGTGTTCAAAAAACATCTGTAGAAGTACAAACAGCTTCTGAAAATATGCTAGAAAAGACTAATACATCACGCGAGGCAACAATAAGAGTTCAAAGCTCGATGTCCAACTTAAATTCAAGTATTCAATCGCAAACTTCTAGTATGGAAGAAAGCTCGACTGCGATGGATGATATGGCAATAAGTGTTCAGCGTATCGCTGAATCTGCTTCATCTGTAGCCGAACTTGCTGTAGCTACATCTGAACACGCTAACGACGGAAGTACTGTTATCCAAAAATCTGTTTCACAAATGACAACGATACATGAAGCTGTAAATGCTACATCAGAAGTAGTCGAACGTCTAATCACTCATACAAAATATATTGATACAGCTGTACAATCTATTTCTAATATCGCTGAACAAACAAATCTACTTGCTTTAAATGCTTCTATTGAAGCGGCTCGTGCTGGTGAACAAGGAAAAGGATTTGCTGTCGTAGCTGATGAAGTTCGTAAACTTGCGGAACAATCAAAAACAGCGGCAAAAGATATTAACCAATTGCTTCATCAAATTCAAAATGATACGGAAACTGCTAGCTCTATGATGTCTAAAGGTCGTTCTGAAGCATTTGAAGGCATTACTGTCGTTCGTGAGGCTGGTACTTCTTTCACAACAATTGTTGAACAAGTAAATAAAGTATCAACTCAAATGCAAGACATATCAGCAACTGCTGAGGAAATGGCTGCAAGCGCTGAAGAAATGAACGCTTCACTTAATAACATCGCTTCTATTTCAAATGAAGTATCTAGTGAAACAGCCGCAACGGCACAATCTGCTGAACAGAAAGTCATCGTGATGAATGAAATGACTCTCACTGCAAAACAAATGAAACAAACAGTTGAAGAATTAGATCAGCTTGTATCTCATTTTAAAACTGAATAGCTTTTCAAAAAAATATTCCTCTCTCAGAGAGGAATATTTTTTTGAGCTCATTTCCTGCACTTATCCCGCATATCCGTTATAATGAGAACCGATATCATTAATATTTAGGGGGTGCTACACATGTCACAACAAGCATTTGAAGAAAAGTTATATGCAAACTTAGAAGCTGTTATTGACCCTGAGCTAGGTGTTGATATTATCAATCTTGGATTAGTTTATGACGTTACAGCGGATGAAAATAATAATGCTGTCATTACAATGACGATGACTTCTATCGGTTGTCCAATGGCTGGCCAAATCGTATCAGACGTTAAAAAAGTATTATCAACGAACGTACCTGAAGTAAATGAAATAGAAGTAAACGTTGTATGGAATCCGCCATGGACAAAAGAACGTATGTCACGTATGGCAAAAATTGCATTAGGTATTCGTGATTAAATAAGGAAAAGACCTGACAATCCAGTCAGGTCTTTTTTCTCTTATTATTTTACTCCTACAGCGTCATAAGCTTTCGTTACAGCTTGTACCTCTTTAGAGTTTTTACCGAATAAATCTTCTGCTGATTGAAGTGCAGCTTGGCGCATCATTTTGAAATCAGAGTTTGCAGTTAAATATTTTGTAAGAGCACGATAGTAAATTTTTTCTGTTGCTTCACGGCCCACTCCAGTTACTTTCACATTGTAATGCGTGCCGCCCTCAGACACTAAATACGCCGCCTTATTGTTAATACTACTGTTAATATGAACGCCGCCATTATCAGCTGTTCCAGTATAACGTTTATTATAGTGATCTGGGTAACCTTCACCTGGTTTTAATGGGTTTGGAATAGATGCTGGATCCTTCAGAGAACGAAGTGCATCACCAGGTTTACCAGGTGTATAAATATCAGCTCCTAAATCCCAGCTTTTCTTCTCAACCATGACGCCCATAATATCAGATAACGATTCATTTAACGCTCCTGACTCATCTTTATAAACAAGGTTTGCTGTATGTTCAGTTACAGCATGCGTTAATTCGTGGCCAATAACGTCTAGGCCAGCTGATAATGGAATAAATGTCTTACCATCTCCATCACCATACATCATTTGCACACCGTTCCACGCTGCGTTATTCCAAGATTCACCTACGTGAACAGCAGAAATAAGTTTTGCACCTTTATCATCGAAAGAGTTACGGTTAAATGTCTTTTTATAATAATCATATACTTTTCCTGCATTCACATGCGCATCAACTGCCGCTTTATCTTCGAAGAACTTAGATTTACTTCCAATTTCTTCTCCTGTATATCCAAGAATTTGTGAGAATAAATTAAACCAGTCTTCGTTCATATTCTCTGCATCAAATGTATGGACACCTTGTCCTCGTGTACCATCAAATAAGTTGAACGCTCCTGTTTTCGTATCTTGAGCAATTTCAAATGATTGTCTAGCACCTAATACTCCGTAACCAAATCCAGTAATGTTATCTACAGCATTATATTTCTCAATAACATTTCCATTTGTTGCATCAACAAAGTAATGCCAATATCCTGGAGCTGGTTTCGAAACCGACGCTTTTACAAGATATGCAAGATAGTATTGACCATCTTTTTCATACACATATAAATCTTTTTTCACACCATCATAATTCTTTACTTTACCAATTTCCTTCTCAATATTAGCTTTTGCAATCGTTTCTGCTTGTTCCGCACTAATACTTGCAGATGTAGGAATATTTTTATCATCTAAACTCGGAATAACTTGTCCGAAAAATGCTTTTACATTGTTCTCTTTATCAAGCGTAACTGTTTGATCTGAACCATACACAGGAATGTTATTATGCTTCTCAACTAACTTCACATGTGTTGTACCAGACTCAGCATCTTTTTCTTCACCAACGATATTGAAATGTTTGTCAATATTTCCTGCTAGTTTAAACATATCTTTTTTACTCTCTAAATATTGAAAGACCGTCTCTTTTTTATCTAGTCCTTCCGGCGCTTTCCATTCTTCACCTATGTAAGCTGGTGTTTTAAACTCTTGATGATACTGGATTTTTTGCTCTTCTGCTTTCGTCGTAGTTGCTCCAAATGCCCCAAACCCACTTGCGATAACAGTTAATGCTAATGCTGATGAAATTACTTGCTTTTTCAATCTAACACTCCCCATTTCCCTAAAAGTTTTTAACACCTTTATAAATATTCTGAATAATCTTTCCAATACCTGCTCTCAAAAATTGAGAAAGTTTTTTCTGTTAATTTAACTCACACAAAAAAGGATATCGTTTTCGATATCCTCTTCCCTATAACTTTTCATCTCGCTATTCACATACTTAAAACCGCCATGGGTTAAAGTTTCACTTTATTCCATTTTCATTTCAATCGCTAAGTAGTGAGAGTTTTCTTTCGCTTGAATGTGAATATCTTCTTCTACAGCCTCCGCTGCATCACGCATTACGAGTGTTTCACCGTTTACAACGCCGCTACCTTCAATTTGTACAAGGTACAATTGACGTCCTTCTTTAACAGGAAAATGAATTTCTTTACCAGCTTCTAATGATAAAGAATATAAATTTGCATCTTGGTGAATATGAATTGGTGCATCTCTATCAGAAGGAGATACCATATGGAACCACTCATTTTCACGTTTACTCCAATCAAATTTAAACTCACCATAGTTTGGTTTATGACCGTCGCGGTCTGGTAAAATCCAAATTTGCAATAAACGTAATGTTTCACTTCCTAAGTTATGCTCACTGTGAAATACACCAGTACCTGCACTCATATATTGAACATGCCCACGCTCAATTGTCCCGCGGTTCCCCATACTATCTTCATGTGTTAATTCACCATCTATAACGTAAGAGATAATCTCCATATCACGGTGCGGATGCATATCAAAACCAGTTTGTGGCGCTATTAAATCATCATTCATAACACGTACTGCTCCAAAATTCATGTTGTTTGGATTATAATAATTTGCAAAGGAAAAATGAAAATGTGTATTTAACCAACCGTGATTTGCTCTTCCCATATTTTTATGATCAACTTTTCTAAACATATCCTTCACCTCATATTATCTCGAAATCAAGATAATTATTTTTAATTTTATCACTGCAACTTCTTCAGTAATTCTAATAATTGTTTTTGTTCTTCTCTATTTAACTTATCAAATTGCTCTGTTTGAAATGTTTCTTGCGGCGGGACTATTTTTTCATATAGAACCTTTCCCTTTTCTGTTAATGAAATATATTTCGTAGTACCTTCTTGTTCACGCTGAATCCAATCTAGTTGCTCCATCTTATTTAAAAGTTGAGTAACATTTCCTTTCGTAACAAACAACTTATTTCCAAGTTCTTGCTGCGTTAAACGATCGTTTCCTCCAATTTGAACTAATACATCAAACTGAGCGGCAGATACATTCCACTTTTTCAAATGCTGATTCGTCTCACGAATACTTCTATTATAAAAGCGTGATAAACGAAACCATAATAGTACTCCAAGTCTTTCCCCTGCTTTCATTCCATCACCTCGCTTATTTGATACTATTAGTTTAGAACTAAACTTATTAAAGGTCAACTACTTATTTTTAATTAGCAATAAATAAAAGCACAGTGATTTTTCTCCACTATGCTTCAGATTAAATTTCTATTTTTATATTCATCTAGCTTCCTCTCCGCGAAACGCCTCGCATCTTTCTCAATCCATCTTTCTTCGTATAGTTCATTTCCAACATATAGTACATCGTCCTTATGCTGCATCGCATGCCTGAATTCATGCAATAGCGTTTTGAGCACTTGCTCATATTCTTCCCACATACAAACGAAAATTAATTGTTTTTCTTTATGATAAAAACCACCTACTGGGAATAAAAACTCCTCTTCTTCTTCTCCTAATGATAAAAGTACATGATTCGCATCACACGTATCACAAAAAATAACTGGCGTTGCACTTACTTCAATAAGAGAAAACAAATCATTTCTTAACTTTTTGACATCCCAAGGAAGCTCCGAATCCAACACATACCAATTCTCGACTTGTTGATATACATTTTGAAACTGGAGTTCCATTTCTCAATAATCCCCTTCCTAAACTCCCTTTCCCTATATATATGCCACAATATGGCAAATATTAAACATACACTTTCATCCTTTAAAAAATGACAATAAAAAAGAATCTATGTCAGCATAGATTCTTTTTCCGTAATCACTTTTTTTTCATCATTTTTTTTAATATAAAATAACCAATTGCACAAACAATAGCAGCAAGTGCAAAGTATTTCACATATGGCCCAGCTACTTTATTAATACTTTCCCACTCTGTTCCTAATTTAAAACCTAAATATACAAATACAATTGACCATGGAATAACAGCTAGTGTAGTTAGCGTAATAAACTTAGCATGTGACATTTTCGCAATACCCGCTGGTATCGAAATAGCATGACGCACAACAGGAATAAAACGCGCTGTAAAAATAACACCAGTTCCGTAACGATTAAACCACGCTTCAGCATAATCAATATGTTTCTTCTGAATCAAAATATATTTTCCATATCGCTCAAGAACAGGTCTTCCTCCGTATCGACCGATCCAATAAATGAATAGTTGTGCGATTACACCACCAATTGTACCGAACGCGACAGCCCCCCAAAATGTAATGCTTCCTGTTGATACTAAATAACCTGCATAAGATAATACGATTTCACTTGGGATAACCTCTATCATTAATCCCAGCATAATTCCCCAATAACCAAGTCCTTCTAGAAAAACTAAAACTGAATGAATCAACTCTCCTAACATCATTTACCTCTCTTTACTGTTTTCATTACCAAAAATAAAAGTACAAGCAGTAAATATCTTGTACTTTTATTTTTTCAAAATTTATCTAGTCTTCGTATCCCACTTAAAGATTTTATTTAAAAATTTATATACATTCTTTGACTCTTTCGTCAGAAGTGGACCTAAGATCGATAGTATAAGCACGTATAGTGCTGAGAATGGTTTCAATACCGACATTAACCCACCCGCGATACCGATATTAGCCATAATGATTGAGAATTCTCCCCTTGAAACGATTGTTAATCCAATATTTGTTGATGCTTTATGAGATAATCCAGCTTGTCTTCCTGCAATCATCCCTGCTACAAAGTTTCCGATTATCGTCAGAAGTACAGCACCTAACGTTAACCATATTGCTCCGCCCAATGAAAACGGATCGATACTTAATCCGAAACTGAAGAAGAAAATAGCTCCGAAGAAGTCTCTAAATGGAACAACAAGATGTTCAATTCGATCACTATGCTCTGTCTCAGAGAAAACTAACCCTAAAAGAAGTGCCCCGATTGCTTCTGCAACGTGAATTGTTTCTGAAAAACCTGCAATAAAGAACAACGAAGCAAATACTACAATAATAAAAATTTCATCTGAACTAATATTGAGCAATCTATTTAATAACGGCGTTGCTTTTCTAGCCACAATAAAGAATAGAAGCATATATCCTAAAGCAATTCCAATTGAAGTAAGGGCACCTAAGAAGGAAGCGTGATCCCCAAGAACTAAGCCAGAAACTACTGATAAATATACAGCAAGGAATATATCCTCAAACATAATAATTCCTAAAATTAATTCGGTTTCATTATTACCAGTTCTTCTTAAATCAACTAATACCTTTGCGACAATAGCACTAGAAGAAATCGTAATAATACCCGCAATAATTAAGATTTCGAGTAACGGGAATCCCATTATAAATCCGTATAATAATCCTAGTGAAAAGTTAATCAAAATATAGATTGTTCCGCCAATCGCGATAGAACGTCCAGATTTAATTAGTTTTTTCATCGAAAACTCTAATCCCAGATAGAAAAGAAGGAACAGAACACCAATCCTTCCAAGGAAGGATATCACACTTGCACTTTCAATAAATTTGAGATCGATAACACCTATTGTCGGCGCGTGCGGACCTACTAACATGCCAAGAACAATTAGAAAAGGAATTACTGAGAATTTAAACTTTCCAGCGATTACCGCCGCAATTGCTACTAAAACTAAAGCTGTACCAACTTCAAAAATTAAAGTATCCATCTAGTCAGTCCCCCTATTCGAAAGTAATTCATTAATAATCTTTTTAATTTCTTCTCTCTCACCAGAAACTACAAGCATATCTCCTTCTTCAATCACCGTGTCTGGACCTGGATTAAATAGCTTTTTCATATTCTTTTTCATAACTGCAATTATCGTTACGCTATATGTTTTTCTTATTTCAAGGTCGCCAATTGTTTTTCCGATTGCCGGAGCTGCATTCTCCACTTTAAACCACTCAATTGCTAAACCTTCAAAGACCATCTCAACATTTTCTAATGCTCTAGGTTTGTATACCATTCCACCTAATATTGCTGCAATTTGTCTCGCCTCTGAGTCACGTAATGAAATACTTGAGATGCTTTCTTCATGATCTGAATCAAAATGATACATTTCTCTACGCCCATCATCATGAATGACGATCACCATCTTTTCGTTACCTTTCGTAACGATTTGAAATTTATAACCAATACCCGGAAGTTCACTTTCTCTAATATTCATATTTAGCTCCTCCATAACTTCTTTATTTTAATTTTCTGTTTTTCTGTCTTTTGTTCATCCAATCAATTTTAGAAATTCTAACCATTCAGGATACCTATGACTTGGAAATCTTTTATTGTAATAATAAGTGGCTCCTAAAAAGATACTTAAAGATGTAATGATAAAAAATAAATTACTTCTTATTTTCAAACTCTTAAGACTTACTTTCAATAAAGATTCTTCTTTCAAATTATCCCCTCTTTTTCGCTTTAAATTTAGTTTTTTAAAATGTAAATAATTCTAAAAATATTACGATGTAACATAATCATAACACAAAACACATTTAAGTAACATGATTTTTTAGAAAAATTGATTCTGGTATATTTTTTGCATATAATTTTCTTATTACGAAAAAAAGGAAGTGTATTATATGGTTGATATCTTTAGCAGATTCCTTGAGGTAACGAATAATATTTTATGGTCATATATTCTTATTGCAATGTTAATCGGCTTCGGTCTTTATTTCTCTTTCAAATTAAAATTTGTCCAAATTACTCATTTCCGTGAGATGGTCAGTTTAATTAGTAAAGGATTTAATCGAAAAGAAAAAAAGAAAGATAGCATCTCTCCATTCCAAGCATTTTGCTTAAGTGCAGCAGCACGTATTGGTATCGGGAACTTAGCTGGTGTAGCATTAGCCATTTCAATGGGTGGACCTGGGGCAATATTTTGGATGTGGTTTATCGCTATCCTTGGAGCAGCTACTAGTTTTGTAGAATGTACGCTCGCGCAAATTTATAAAGTAAAAGATGGAAGCAGATTCCGTGGTGGACCAGCGTATTACATGGAAAAAGGGTTAAACAAACGCTGGATGGGTGTTTGGTTTTCACTTCTTATTACAGTTGCGTACGGATTAATTTTCAATTCTGTACAAGCAAACACGGTAACAATAGCATTTGAAAATGCTTTTGGACTAGAGCGAACGATCGTAGGAGCTCTATTAGCTTTATTAGTTGCAGTTATTATTTTTGGTGGTATCAAGAGCATTTCACGTATTACAGAAATGATTGTTCCTCCAATGGCAATCATTTATATCGGCGTAGCTGTTTTTGTCGTAATTAACAACTTCACTATGTTACCAAGCATTTTTACAGAAATATTTAACAGCGCATTTGGTTTAGACCAAGCTATCGCTGGTGGTATTGGAGCAGCAATCAAATTCGGAATTCAGCGCGGTTTATTCGCGACAGAAGCAGGTATGGGTAGCTCTCCTAATGCAGCAGCAACATCAGATGTATCTCACCCTGTAAAACAAGGACTTGTTCAAGCATTAGGTGTTTTCGTAGATACATTCTTAGTATGTACATCAACAGCGTTTATCGTATTATGCTCTGGACTTTACAAAGGATCGAATTTAGAAGGTATTGAATTAACACAACAAGCATTAAGTTCACAAATTGGACCGTGGGCAAGCACTTTCTTAGCGATTATTATTTTCCTATTCGCTTTCAGTTCTTTACTAGGAAACTACTATTATGGTGAAACAAATATCGCATTCATTAAAGAAAGCAAAACATGGTTACTGATTTATCGTGTTGCAGTTGTCGGAATGGTGTTCTTCGGATCTATCGCTGCCCTTCAAACGGTTTGGAGTTTAGCTGATTTCTTTATGGGACTAATGGTATTTACAAACTTAATTGCCATCTCATTCCTTAGCAAGTTCGCCTATGCGGCATTAGTAGACTATATAAAGCAAAAGAAACAAGGAAAAGATCCTGTTTTCATTGCAAGTTCTATCCCTGGCTTAAAGAATACAGAGTGTTGGGATGGACAGGATGTAGAAGAAAATAAGCAAGCAGTATAATAATTAAAAGCAGAAGCTATATATCAAATAAAACTCCCTATTACTTCACAGTAATAGGGAGTTTTATTTACAACAGTTCATAATTTGTTCAAATTAATTCCAGCGAAAGGGTTGATTTATACAAATTACTAGATTATAATAATTATAAATTAGTAATTTGTATAACATAATAACTCAAAAGGAGATTGATCATAATGAACAAACAAGTAATCGAAGCATTAAACAAACAAGTAGCAAACTGGAGCGTTTTATTTACAAAACTACACAACTTCCATTGGTACGTAAAAGGACCTCAATTCTTCACACTACATGAAAAATTTGAAGAGCTTTACACAGAATCAGCTACTCACATCGATGAAATTGCAGAACGTATTTTAGCAATTGGCGGCAAACCAGTAGCAACAATGAAAGAATACTTAGAACTATCTTCTATTCAAGAAGCAGCTTACGGAGAAACTGCAGAAGGAATGGTCGAAGCAATCATGAAAGACTACGAAATGATGCTAGTCGAACTGAAAAAAGGCATGGAAATCGCTCAAGACTCTGACGACGAAATGACATCTGACCTACTACTAGGCATCTACACAGAACTAGAAAAACACGCTTGGATGCTACGCGCGTTCTTGAATCAATAATAGATTTTAAAGCGGAGGTGGCTCGTTCAGCTCTGACTGGCTAAGGTTCTTTCACATAGAAGGCGCTTTTTGCCTTCTTATGTGGAAGGTTCTTAGACACGAAGAGCTAGCCACCGGAGCTGGATACCACTTAAAGCGGAAGCGGCTCGTTCAGAGTCGCTTTTTTCATTATATCGATCGTAACTCGCAATATATCGACGTTTCAACAAAGAATATCGACTTACCGACAAATCACGACAATAATAACACTCCCCGCCTCTACTTTTATCAATATATTACAATCTCTTTTATGTTAAAATATAGGAAACACCCTTTAGTAATTAGATCCAAAAAAGCTTTTCCAAGTTCATCATTTACGACTTAAATGACGGGAGTGGTTCAGTTGAAAGACTACTTAATTAGAGCATTTTTTGCGTTAATAACAGTTGGGATTCTCTTACTTATAGCTAATATTTTCAATATACGTGTCGAGGTTAAAGACTATGCTTTCCTCGTTGTTGTAGCAATTGGTGGCGGCTGGGGTGGCTGGCACCTGTATAAAAAACAAAGTAATCAAAATGATAAAGGCATTCCAAAGTAATATGGAATGCCTTCCTTTTTATTTCCGTCTATAGTAAATAACGAAATTCAGACCACTGATCAAAACAATCCCAATAAACATATTAGAAGACTGCACATCGCCACCTAAACTATATTCATCAGCAATAAATCCTAGCATAACAAGTGTTATCGCAGAAACACCAATACATATAACCGAAATAAACCAAAGCGAAAACTCATTAATCAGCTCTTTCTTCTGTCTTAAAACAATTAGCATAACAAGAATAGACGCTGCTAAAATACTTTTAAAAACAGGACGTAAATACACAAACTCCTCCATCTATTTCTCCTTTTTGAAAACTTAATATTTTAACATTAATATATTTAACTACGCTAAAAACACATGCCTTTTTACGATAAAAAGACATGTGTTTCTATAAATCGCTATAAAAATGTACTATGATAATTGCTTCCACTTCGTCCCCAAGACAGGACGCTCGTAATTTTGGATTTCATGAATTAGTTTATCTGCCGTCTCAGCGGAAACGATTAACTCTTTATTCGATGGATTCATAAAGCCTTCTTCTGCTGCCCGTTCAACCATTTGCAAAATTGGTCCGTAAAAGTCTTTTATGTTCAATAAACCAACCGGCTTATTATGTATACCAATTTGTGACCAACATACAACTTCAAATAGCTCTTCAAACGTTCCATATCCGCCTGGTAATGCAATGAAAGCATCCGCAAGCTCTGCCATTTTCGCCTTGCGCTCATGCATTGTTTCTACTTCAATTAATTCTGTTAATCCTGTATGTACGATTTCTCCTCGAAATAGACCGCGCGGCATAACACCTGTTACACGTCCACCTAAACGAAGAACTTCGTTTGCTACTTCTCCCATTAATCCAACGCATGAACCACCGTATACGAGCTCATAGTCGTTCTCAACAAACATTTTGCCTAACTGGATTGCCTGCTCTTTAAATTCTGGTCTCTCCCCTAAATTGGAACCTGCAAACACACAAATCTTTCTCATTCCTACACCCCGAAACTATATATTGTTATGATACAATTGACATTGTACAACATATTGAAGGGATGAGGAAGAAATGGATATCGTTGCATTTCAAAGATGGGTTGAGGAATTTTACGAAAAACGAAGCTGGTCACAGTATAATGCCTTTATTCGCTTAAATTTCTTAACTGAAGAAGTTGGGGAAGTTTCACGAGTTGTTCGCGCTATTGAAATCGGCCGCGATCGTCCTGATGAAGATGCGAAAACAGAAGAAGAGCTAAAACAAGAACTAAAAGAAGAACTTGGTGATGTACTATCTAATCTTATTATTCTTTCGCAAAAATATGATTTAGATTTGCAGGACATTATGGAAGCACACGTCACAAAGCTTTCGAAAAGGTTTGAAACATCTAAATGAGAATGTTATCAATTATGATATAATATTATTGTCACAATAATAAGGGGGATTTTATGTTATCTAAAAAATTGCACGACGCATTAAATGAACAAATGAACTTTGAATTTTACTCTGCCCACGCTTATATGGCAATGGCTGCTTACTGTACAGCTGAGAGCTATGATGGATTCGCTAACTTTTTCCTTGTACAAGCTGAAGAAGAACGTTTCCACGCAATGAAGCTTTACAACTATATTAATGACCGCGGCGAGCGCGCTATTATTACTGGATTTGATCATCCTAATAACGAATATGAGTCTGTATTGAACGCTTTTGAAGTAGCACTTGAGCATGAGCGTGAAGTAACGAAGCGCATTTATCACTTATCTGATATCGCTTGGGATGAGCGTGAACACGCAACAATTACCTTCTTAAAATGGTTCGTTGATGAGCAAGTAGAAGAAGAAGCTTCATTTGATAGCATCATCCAAAAATTAAAACGTATTACAAGCGATTCAAACGCACTATTTATGCTAGATGCTGAATTAGAGAAACGTACATTTACGCCTCCAGCTGAATAATATTTCAATCACCTTAATGAATGGATTAAGGTGATTTTTTTATTTCTTCTCTCAGCTTAATAACCTTACCCACATCTTTCTTATAAAACCTTTTCAATAAAATCACTATGAGTAAAAGTCCCATCGCCTTCTTCTACTATGCTTAAATACCCATGTATAAATTTCAAAAACACTCTAGCATCTTCTCCAGTTAATTGATCAATGTTCTCTATAATCTCATCAAACTCCCTTAAACTACCCGCTTCTTTCACCCTAATTCCCCCTCTCTATATTATTTATCATACCAAAACAAAAAAGCCGTTCATCCTCTAGGCGAGAGATAAACGACTTCTTTGTTATTTATTAAAGCATAACCCCAACGATAATTGCTGATAATATACTTACTAACGTTGCACCGTATACAAGTTTTAATCCGAATGAAGATACAACGTTTGCTTGTTTGCCATCGATACTCTTCGTTGCACCTGCGATAATTCCGATTGATGAGAAGTTCGCAAATGATACAAGGAAGATAGATAAAATACCTACTGTACGAGCTGATAAATCACCAGCTACTTTTCCAAGGTCAAGCATTGCAACGAATTCGTTCGTTACTAATTTCGTTGCCATAATTTGTCCTGCTGTTAGCATCTCTGATGTTGGAATACCCATTACAAATGCTAACGGTGAGAAAACGTATCCTAAAATGCTTTGGAATGTGATTCCAAAAATTGAATCGAATACACCGTTAATTGCTGTAATTAATGCTACGAAACCGATTAACATTGCCGCTACTGTTACAGCGATAGAGAAACCAAGCATAATATATTCGCCTAACATTTCAAAGAATGTTTGTTTCTTATCTTCTTGTAATTCTAAAATATCGTCTTCTTCGTTTACGTCATATGGATTAATGATATGAACGATAATGAATCCACTAAATAAGTTTAGTACAAGTGCTGTTACTACATATTTCGGATCAATCATTTTCATATAAGAACCAACGATTGACATTGATACTGTTGACATTGATGATGCACAAAGTGTGTATAAACGATTTTTCGGTAATTTGCTTAGTTGATCTTTTACTGTAATAAATACTTCACCTTGACCAACAATTGCAGCTGCTACCGCATTATATGATTCTAGTTTTCCTAAACCGTTAATTTTACTTAATACGAAACCGACTGCACGAATGATAATCGGTAAAACTTTAATATGTTGTAAGATCCCGATTAATACTGCTAAGAAAATAATTGGTAATAATACTGTTAAGAAGAATGGTGCTTGTCCATCATTTGCTAGACCACCAAATACGAAATTAACCCCTGCTTCCGCAAATTTTAAAATAGCGCCAAATCCATCTGCAATCCCTTTTACTAACACAAATCCGATCTTTGTATTTAGTAAGAAATACGCAAGTACCAATTGAATGACAAGCATAAGTGCAATTGGTTTATATTTAATTTTCTTACGATCTGAACTTATAAGGAAACCTAGTACAAACACTACAAGTAAACCGACTAGAAACATTACTATTTTCATATGTGAATCCTCCACTTCTCTCACGAGTTATTGGTCGTATAACGTATAACGAATGACGTCTGACCATTGATGTTAAAAAAATTTAAAACCCCTAAATATTATTCAACTGTTATCTAAAATCAGTAAGCGTTTACATAAATTGCAATTTATAAAAGGTAGCCTCTTCTCTCCTACCATACTTGAAAGTCTGAAATTGATACCACCTACAAATCAAATTGTAAGCGTTAACTAATTGAAATGCAATATAAATTTTAAAATATTTTTATATGTTAATATATTCCTAATTAATTGGTTTTTTCATGTAAATTTACCATAAAAAAATAGCCCTAGCTATGAGCTAGGACCATCTTTTTTACCCCGCTTTAACGGGCAGTAAGACCCCCACCTCAAAATTCAGCGAAAACAAAGAAGTTAGGTGGGTGATTAACTGCCCGTAAAAGCCCGATTGGTGAAGGCTAATAATCAGCGGGGGATAAAGCCCCCCACTGATTAAAGTTTCACTTTATAACATAACACCAACGATAATCGCCGATAAAAGACTTACTAATGTCGCACCGTATACAAGTCGTAATCCGAATGATGAAACAACGTTTGATTGGTTTTCATCGATTCCTTTCGTTGCACCTGCGATAATTCCGATAGATGAGAAGTTCGCAAATGATACAAGGAATACAGAAAGAATACCGACTGTACGAGCTGATAACTCACCAGCTACTTTCCCAAGATCAAGCATCGCAACAAATTCGTTCGATACTAATTTCGTTGCCATAATTTGTCCCGCTGTTACCATCTCTGATTGCGGGATACCCATTACGAATGCTAATGGTGAGAAGATATATCCTAAAATAGCTTGGAATGTAATACCGAACACTGAATCAAACAAGCTATTGATTGCTGTAATTAATGCTACGAAACCAAGTAACATCGCTGCTACTGTAATCGCAATCGTGAAACCAAGCATAATATATTCGCTTAACATTTCAAAGAATGACTGCTTTTTCTTATTTTCTAACTGCAATGTATCTTCTTCTTCCGTAATATCATACGGGTTAATAAGATGAATAATAATGAAACCACTAAATAAATTTAATACAAGTGCTGTTACTACATATTTTGGCTCAATCATTTTCATATAAGAACCAACGATTGACATCGATACTGTCGACATTGAAGATGCACATAGTGTATATAAACGATGTTTTGGGATTTTACTTAATTGATCTTTTACTGTAATGAATACTTCTGCCTGCCCAACAATTGCGGCTGCTACTGCATTATATGATTCTAATTTTCCTAAACCATTTACTTTACTTAGCATAGTACCAATAGCACGAATAAATATCGGTAAAATTTTAAAGTGTTGCAGAATTCCGATTAACACTGCAAAGAATACGATTGGCAATAATGCCGTTAAGAAGAATGAAACTTCTCCTTTATTAACAAGGCCTCCAAATACGAAAACGATTCCAGCTTCCGCATATCCAAGAAGCGCTCCAAATCCATCAGAAATTCCTTTTACTAAAATATAACCAATTGGCGTATTTAATAAGAAATACGTTAACGCTAGCTGAATAACAAGCATAATTGCGATTGGTTTATACTTAATCTTCTTACGATCAGAACTTATAAGAAAGCCGAGTACGAATACAACTAGTAGTCCTACAAGAAACATAACAAACTTCATTAATAAAATCCTCCATTTAACTCTTCATTAACGTTGAACGTCTGACTACTCAAAACAAGGAATAATCCGAACTTTCCATTTCTCCTCCAAAACCTTCAATCGGATATGAAAAGCCATAAAATCTCTTGTCTCAAAGCCATTTTCCATTCTAACACAAATTATAACTCACATCCGCACTTTTCTTAAAAAAATACATTTTATTATAAAACACTCATTAATGTTCGTATTTTCCCTCTTCCTTTAGTTTATCACCATAAAAAAACGAGCATCAAATTTCTCTGATGCTCGTTCCTTTTTTATTATACAGCTTTTTCTTTATCTGCTACTGCTGGCTTGTCCCAGCACTCTGTATTGTTTAAACCCGGAATAGACTCCGCATAAAAGACTGGATCTTTTCCTTGTTTCTTTTGCTTTACGTAATCTGATAATGCCGCGAAAGCATACTTAGAAAGGAATACAATCGCCACTAAGTTAATAATAGCCATGATACCCATGAATAAATCTGCTAAGTCCCAAACAATTTGAATTGTTGCTACAGAACCTAACATAACCATACCAAGTACCGCAATTCGATAAACATTTAATAAAACTTTACTTCCATTTAAAAACTCAATATTTGTTTCACCATAGTAATAGTTACCTACTAATGAACTAAATGCAAACAAGAAAATTGCAACTGCTACAAATATAGATGCCCATGGCCCGATATGCTGACTTAACGCCTGCTGCGTTAATTGAATTCCATTTAGATCAGCTGCACCCGGTACATCTGATAAAAGAATGATAAATGCTGTACAACTACAAATTAATAATGTATCTGTAAATACCCCTAAAGTTTGAATGAAACCTTGTTTAACTGGATGTGTTACGTTTGCAGTCGCAGCTGCGTTCGGCGCACTACCCATACCTGCTTCATTTGAAAATAATCCACGTTTTACCCCTAGTAAAATCGCAGCTCCTAATCCCCCGCCCACTACTTCTTTAATTCCGAAAGCATGTAGGAAAATCTCTTTAAATACATGCGGGATTTCTGTAATGTTTGTCACGACAACAAACAACGCAACAGCTACATATATAATCGCCATAACCGGAACAATCATTTCAACCGCACGTGCAATTCGCTTAACCCCGCCAAAAATAATGATTGCAAGTAAACCAGCCATAAACAGACCTACAAGTCTACTATCCATTTTAAATGCTCCATCAAAAGCTGCTGCTACTGTGTTTGACTGCACGGCGTTGAAAATTAATCCGAAACTAACTGTTATTAGAACAGAGAAGACAACCCCTAGCCAGCGTTTCTTCAAGCCTTTTTCCATATAATACGCTGGGCCACCACGGAATGCATTCCCATCTTTTACTTTATAAATTTGCGCTAATGTGCTCTCTACAAATGCAGAAGCACCCCCAATTACCGCGATTAACCACATCCAAAACACAGCTCCTGGACCACCTGCTGAAATTGCAATCGCTACACCAGCTAAGTTACCAGTACCTACACGAGAAGCTGTACTCATACAAAATGCTTGGAACGATGATACACCACTTTTTTCTTTTTGTGCTTTTCTTGTCTTTGAACTCGCCCCGTCCCCAAGTAGGCGAATCATTTCTCCGAAGTAACGAATTTGGACAAATTTCACACGAAACGAAAAGTAAAGTCCCAATCCAATTAACATCGCAATAATGATATATGACCAAAGGACATTATTTATATCCCCAATTACATTAGTTAAAAAATCCATATTTGTATTGCCCCCTCTTCCTAACAATAAGAAAATTATATTCTAAAAACTTTTAGTAATCAAGAATTTTCGACAAACGATGTAAGGTTTCATGACATAGCCACGTTAACAATTATAACATTTGTATTTTTTTTATAGACATTATATCAATCATCTTTTAGCCTTAATATCATTCATTACAACAAAAAGGCGAGCATCGAATTCATCTCGATGCTCGCCTTTTTATTATACTGCTTTTTCTTTATCAGTTACCGCCGGCTTATCCCAACACTCTGTGTTCGTTAAACCAGGGATAGAATCTGCACTGAAGACTGGATCTTTTCCTTGTTTCTTTTGTTTCACATAGTCCGCTAATGCTGCATATGCAAATCGCCCAAGAAGTGTAATCGCAATTAAGTTTGTAATTACCATTAGACCCATAAATAAGTCTGCCATATTCCATACAACTTGAAGCGTCGCAACAGAGCCGAATAGTACCATTCCTACAACCGCAATACGATAAATCGTTAACCAAGTTTTACTTCGTTTAATGAATTCAATATTCGTTTCACCATAATAATAGTTTCCTAGTAATGAGCTGAAAGCAAATAAGAAAATGATAATCGCTAAGAAGCTACTTGCCCACGAACCGATTTGTGAACTTAGCGCGACTTGCGTTAATTCAATACCTTCTAAATTTGTTGCCTTATATGCACCAGAACATAGTACGATAAACGCTGTTGATGTACATACTAAGAATGTATCCACTAATACTCCAATTGTTTGAATAAATCCTTGTTTAGCTGGATGCGTTACATCAGCTGTTGCAGCCGCGTTTGGCGCACTACCCATACCGGCTTCATTCGCAAATAATCCGCGCTGAATACCAAACTTCATTGCAGCACCAATACCGCCACCTACAGCTGAATCTAAACCGAATGCACCTTTAAAGATTTCTGTAAACATATCCGGTATTAAATAATAATTTTTAATAACAACGAACACAGCTACTGCAATATAAATAATTGCCATCGGCGGAACAATCATTTCTGACATACGCGCAATACTTTTCACACCACCAAAAATAATAACCGCAACCAATACCGCAAGTACAATCCCTACAACATAACGCTCAATACCAAATGCATTTTTAAATGCTAATGTCACTGTATTTGCTTGTACTGAGTTGAAAATTAAACCGTAACTAATTGTAATAAGGATAGAGAACCAAATTCCCATCCAACGTTTATTCAAACCTTTTTCCATATAATAAGCAGGACCACCACGGAAGCCACTGCCATCTTTTATTTTATAAATTTGCGCAAGCGTACTTTCTACGAAACTTGAAGACGCCCCAATAATCGCAATAACCCACATCCAAAATACAGCTCCAGGTCCTCCCATAGAAATAGCTAGCGCTACACCCGCTAAGTTCCCGATACCAATACGAGCTGCTGAACTCATACAAAATGCTTGGAATGACGATACACTTCCCTTTTTACGTGTCTTTCCAGTTAATCCATCACTCATTAATCGAACCATTTCCCCTAAATGAGTAATTTGTACGAATTTCAATTTAATAGAAAAATAAAGACCTAAACCAATTAACATTGCAATAAGAATATATGACCAAAGAATTGTATTCGTTGATGAAACAAATTGCTCTAAAATATTCATACAATTAACCCCTCCTTTTCTCCATAAAACGAATTATATTTAAAAAACATTTAAAAATCAACATTTTTCGACAATTTGCAATTTCCAAATATTAGCCAGACACGAAGTAACAATATCTTTATGACTCTCCTCCCTCTAACTGTGCATACTAAAACAAAAAGTAAATCTACAAACTACCCCATTGACAAAAACACCAACCTGTAACTATAATGATTACATCAGGTTGTAACAAACCTTATTACAACAAATTCATTTACTTTCAGATATACACTTTAACAAAACACTTTGGAGGGATTTATTATGAAAATCGGAATCATCGGAGCAACTGGTAAAGCAGGAAGTCGTATTTTAAAAGAAGCATTAGATCGCGGACATGAAGTAACTGCAATCGTAAGAAACGCTGCAAAAATTACAGAAGAAAATATAAAAGTTTTAGAGAAAGATGTATTCGCTCTTACATCTAATGACCTACAAGCATTTGATGTAGTTGTAAATGCATTCGGCGCTCCAGCAGGAGAAGAACATCTTCACGTAGATGCAGGAAACGTACTAATTGAAGCTATGAAAGGTGCACCTAACACAAAATTACTTGTAGTTGGCGGCGCTGGAAGCTTATTTGTAGACGAAGAGAAAACAACGCGTGTATTTGATACGCCAGGTTTCCCAAATGAATATCTTGCAACAGCTCAAAACCAAGGTAAAAACTTAGAAATCCTAAATCAAACAAATGATATTACTTGGACATTCATTAGCCCTTCTGCACTATTTGCATTAGGAAAACGCACAGGCTCTTATACAGCCGGAAAAGACAACCTTCTTGTTAACTCAAAAGGTGATAGCTACGTAAGTTACGAAGACTTCGCAGTTGCAGCACTTGATGAAATCGAAAATCCAAAACATGTAAACGAACGCTTCACAGTTGTTTCTGAAGCTGAGTAATAGAAAAAAATGCGCGTAGATCCAATATCTACGCGCATTTTTTATTACAATGTTCCCTTTACTAGTTCTAATCCACTTTGAGTGATTTTAAATACAACTTCTGCTGAAGCTACTTGTTCTGCTAACTCATTCTTTTTATACCATTTCAGACGACTTGGTTCTGCATGATACACTTTTACAACATCCCCATACTCAAATGGAGTACCATTTACTTGTTCTGCAAAATTCTTTGAGGTTTCTTGACCGTCTGCTGATATATGCTTTTTCTCATTTCCATTTTGATCATAAATCGCAAAACCTAAATACTGTTCGTTCACAAAACGATAATGAATCACATCATTCGTAAATGTTGCATGTAATTTCTTTTCGTCATGATTTAACGTAACAATAGAACGTGTAACATTGGACACACCTTGATACACCAGGCTATCTCCATACGTCACTTCAATCGGTACTTCTGTTATTGTCTTATTCCCAAAACGATCTTTCGTCTCTACTTTTACTTTTTGCTCACCGAGTTTCATTGTGTCTGGTTTCTCTACAAATCCAATTACTTCTCCGTCTTTTACTTCAACAAAGTTTTTCACTTCTAACTTTTCAGCATCTGTTCCGATTACTACTTTTTGCTGTACTGCCTTTACTTCTTGTAGAGCTTCTATTCTTTCAAAACCTTTTTCTGTTACTTTAAAGAATAATTCTTGTTCCACGTTCCCTTTACCTACAAACTCATTCTTTTGATACCACTTTAATCGATTTGATTCTGCATGATATACCTTAATAACATCACCATATGCGAAGTCTACACCATTCAACTGTTCTGCAAAACTTTCAGAAGTCTCTTGCCCTTCTACCGAAATAACTTTCTTTTCATTTCCATTTTGATCATATAGCGTGATTCCCATATATTTTTCATTCTCAAAACGATAATGAACTTTAGAATCCGTAAATGTTGCCTGTAGCTTTTTCGTATTATGATCCGCAGTTACGACAGAACGCGTTTTATTACCATCACCTTGGAAGACTAAACTATCGCCATACATTACTTCCAATGGCACTTCTGTCACTTTCTTATTTCCAAAACGATCTTTCGTTTCTACTTTTACTTTTTGTTCACCGATTTTTGTTGTATTCGGTTTTTCTACAAATCCGATTACTTCTCCTTCTTTCACTTGAACAAAATCTTTTGCTTCTAATCTTTCAGCATCTGTTCCGATTACTACTTTTTGCGGTACTACTGTTACTTCTTGTTGAGCTTCCATTCTCTCAAAGCCCTTTTCTGTTACTTTAAATAATAATTCTTCCTCTACCTTCGCCCTACCTTGGCCGATAAAGTTATTATTTTGATACCAATTAAAGCGATCTGATTCTGCGTGATACACTTTTACAACGTCACCATACTCGAACTCTAACCCATTAATCGATTTTGCGAATTCTTCCGCATTTTCAACACCTTTTACAGTTGCTTTCTTTTTCTCATTTCCATTTGGATCTAGTAATGTGAATTCAAAATACGCATCTTCTTTAAAATAATAATGCACTTGATTAGAATCAGCTGTCGCACTAAACTTTTTCTGATCGTGTTGCAGTGTTACAATCGATTTAATATCAGTACTATAATTGAGCCCTTTGAATACTAAGCTATCACCATAACCAACATTTACTACAACAGGAATTAAATTTTTATTCCCTTTTTCATCTATAATTTCTACTTTTACAGTTTTTTCTCCAACTTCAGGCTTATCTTGCATAATCACACCTGTTGTTTTTACACCTTCTCCTAAATTCTGTACAAGTTCTTTTGCTTTTTTCTCATCATATGTAGTACCAATTACTACATTTTGTATTTTTTCATTATTTGGCTCGCCATATGGAATTTCATATAACTCAGTTTGTTTTTCACGAATTGGATTGCTATCTGTAGATAACCAAACTTCCTTTTCTAATTTTGGTAAATTTAATTTTTCAATCTTCTCTCTAGTATCATCATTTGGAATTATTCCCCATTTATCAAAGAAAGGAATTAAATTTTGCCCAGCTACTTTTGACGTCATGTAAATAAACATCTGCTTTTTCTCTTCATCAGATTTAGGCATTTCTGTATCATGTAACACACGATACATTTGATGTAATTTCGGATAGAACTGGTCTCCATAAGCTAAATGCAACTGCCAAAACATAACTAATTTTTCGAATTCATTCATCTTCTTTTGCGCATTCGGTTTACCTAGATAAGCAAATGCGGCTTCATAACGATTTTCTTGCTCTAACCTTGTTTTATGTCCAAATGCAGTTTGAACTGCTAAAGAATAAATGTTAACGGTTACTTCTCCAAGCCCCTCCCATAACCAAGTGTCCTGTTGATGTTGATGCCCCACTTCATGCCAAGGTCCCCATCCATCCGCAGTTAACTCTTCTAGATTTAGTACTGACTCTAAATTCCCTTTACTATAAGCTGTTCGATAATAAGTCGCATACATATAATTGTCCGTATACCAGTCTTCAACATAATGAATGGAATGTTTGCCTTGATTCGCAACACCCACACCATCTTTTGATAAACCAGATATCTTATGTTCTATATTAATTATTTCATCATGTTTCTTTAATAACGCAGCTGGATCTTCTTGCTTCAAATGTTCCGCCACAGTCTCAGGATGCATAGTTAGTAAACTATTTTCCCCTTTCATCTCGATTGCATATGAATTCGGTGATTCCTTCAACATACGTTTCCAATCTTCTGTCGTATGTTTACCTAAAATAAATAAAGGATTTGGTATACCACCTTTTTTTACTTTAGCAACTACTTCTCCTGTGTTGTGATAATTATAAAAGTATAATAGCCCTCCATTCGGAGAAGAAATTTTATTTTCACCAGGATTTAAATTGAATTGTTTAGGTTCTTCTTTTTCATAAGAATATGTGCCAATATAAGCTTTAATCTTTTGATTCCCATCTACTTGAATAACTACTTCTTCACCTGGCTTTACATAAATACCAGTTGGTTCATAGGGAGAAAAACTCATTCGACGCTGATGCAACTCACGTATCTCTTCTACATCACCTTTTGGCAGCAATTGATACACTCGTTCTTCTTGCTGTTTCTCCTTATCTTCAATCGTCATCTCTGCATATACCTTAGGCACTTCAAGACCATACGGAGTTAATAACGTAGCTAAAAAAACTCCAGCTACTAATACCCTACTCTTTTTCTTCTTTGACATAATCTGTGTCCCCTATTCCTTTTTTTAGACAAACTACCCTATACATTCATTTAATTTAAAATCCTATTATTTTTATAAAACCATTTAATGAATAGACTAACACCTCGCGCACCTGTATCCATTACTACCGCATTCCTCTCAATGTATTCAATTTCCTACATTATAAAATTTTTATGTATTGTATCCTCCTCACTTCTTTCTACTTGTGATGAGTTCTCTTCCTACATAAAAAGAGAATAGTAAAAGATGTACTTCAGTCTTGTCATCTATACATCTAAAAATGTGAAAAACAATAGAAACTTACATTTTCTTTATATATGACCATCTATAGGTAGTTTTTCCAACTGAATTTTACACGCTTTCTATTTTGTTTGATAGCCTTTTCAATCAGAATAATGTTACAATTTTGCGAATACAATCCATTAATCGTAACGTTCGGATTTCAACATATTTTATATTATTCTAAAATATAGTTTAAACTGTCCCAATATTGTTTTCATGTTATCTATACCCGTTTATTATTTTTAACATATAATTTAACTTCTACTCAGATAAGAAAAAAGCACTGGCAAACGCCAATGCTTTTTCCACTATCTTTTAATTTGATTCGGTTTATGTGGTTCATTTGGTGTATAGGGTTTATTTGGTTTATTATCATGACCATTTGCTTTTTTCCAACTTACCGCCAACTCTGGACTTGTTTTCTCTTCACTACGCTCTAATAATACAACTGCATTTTGAATTGTCGGTGTTCCTTTATGTGCAATTCCTTGTAGTTTCGTTAAATTCCCTGATACTTTAAAGCTAAATCCACCCGATGGCGTTTGTTTCGGAATTAAAATGCGGAATTTCTCTCCCACATTAAATTCGGTTTTCGCTTCACCTTTTTCATTTACGAACTTCGCGCCTTCTGGTGCGCCAGTTGCTTGCACTTTATACGTTCCACTTTTTGCATTTGTTTGCACTGTGTATAAACCTGTTTCAAAAAACTCATTTTTTAATACTGCCTCTTGTTCTTCTGATGGTACTACACTCATCGTAATTTCTTGTAGTTCTTCACTAGCGTTTGCTTTCGCAACGATATCTTTCGTTACTTTTTCTACATTTTTATTACGGAAATCTAAATCGTTAATATCAATTTGTTTTAACGCATTCCACACCGCGAGCTGCGTTGCGTAATGTGCCTCTCTCCAATCGGAAACGCCTAATTCTTGTGGACTCTTCTGCGGATACCCGTTTAATAGTACACGGTATACGTTAATATCTACTTTACCCATTTCAGGTAAGTCTTGACCGCTCGGAGATTTCAAATCTACATTTAAGCAAAATGCAATTTTTCCATCTGCCGTTTTAATAAGCTCTGTTCGAATTGGTTTCTTCTTTGACCTACTATAACTCCAATCCATTTCATACTTCGTATGATCCATAACTTCTGCGAATGCTTTTTGAAGCGGGAATAATAAGTTCGCAAATACAAATAAAACACTCAAAAAAGCGGCCATTATCTTGAACGATCGTTTTATATTCATGTCTACAACCCCTTATAAAATAACAAATTTACTACTTTTATTATTTAGTTAGAAACGTTTTTTATGCATAAGTAAAACAAAAAAGAGTGCAAACTATTTGCACTCTTTCTTCCACTATAAGTTTAGAAATCAAAGTTATCAGGATCTGGACCAACGCGGTGGTTCTGATTTAAAGCATCAATCTTTTCCATATCTTCTTTTGTTAATTCAAAGTCGAATATATTAGCATTCGCAATAATACGCTGTTCTTTCGTTGATTTCGGAATCGTTACAACTTCATTTTGAAGATCCCAACGTAAAATGATTTGCGCTGTTGTTTTACCGTACTTATCAGCAACTTCTTGTAAAGTTTCATTATCTAATAATTGCCCTTGCATAAGTGGTGACCATGCTTCCATTTGGATTCCTTGTTCTTTACAGAAAGCTTGTAGTTCTTTCTGTGTTAAACGCGGGTGATACTCTACTTGGTTAATCATCGGCTTAATTTCCGCACCTTCCAGTACGTCTTTCAGATGATGGATTTGGAAGTTACTTACGCCAATTGCACGCACGCGTTCTTCTTTATAAAGTGTTTCTAACGCTCTCCACGAATCTTTATATTTCCCTTCAACAGGCCAATGGACAAGATATAAATCTAAATAATCTAGTTCTAATTTTTTTAAGCTCTCTTCGTATGCAGCAAGTGTCGTTTCATATCCTTGATCTGCGTTCCACACTTTTGAAGTAATGAATAAATCTTCTCGAGAAATTCCTGCTTCTTTTATACCAGCGCGAATGCCTTCTCCAACTGCTTTTTCATTTCCATAAATCGCAGCTGTATCAATGCTACGGTATCCTTCTTTAATGGCTACTTTCACAGCCTCTACAAGTTCCGGTCCATCTTCTACTTTAAATACACCTAAACCGAACCAAGGCATTTCCACACCGTTATGCAATGTTGTTTTACTTTGTAAATTTTTCATTATATTTTTCTCTCCTTTATTTTGCTTGATCTCTTTTTTCTAAGTTCATACTCCAAGCTGTTAAAATAACAGCGCCTACTACCATAATGCCGCCTACCCAAGCTGTATGAATTAATCCTAACGAGTTCGTTACAATACCGCCCAAATAAGCCCCAAGAGCAATTCCTGCGTTAAATGCTGCAATATTCATTGCTGATGCGATATCAACGGCACTCGGCACGAAACGCTCAGCCAATATAACGACATACACTTGTAGCCCTGGAACATTCATAAACGCGAATAGCCCCATAAAAATAATTGTGATAAGCCCTGCTACTTGAAACGGCGCTGTAAATGTTAGTACGAATAATACAATTGCTTGAATAAAGAACATGTAAAATAGTGCTCGAATTGGATTATGATTCGATAATTTTCCGCCGACCATATTCCCAATCGCAATTGCAATCCCGTACACTAACAAAATGATTGTAACGGTACTCGATTTAAATCCTGTTACTTCTTGTAATAGCGGAGATAAATACGTAAATGTTACGAATGTTCCTCCGTATCCTAATGCAGTAATGACGAAAACAAGTAAGAGTCTTCCGTTCGTGATAAGTTTGAATTGATCACGAAATGATACTCGTGTACCCTTTTTTAAGTTAGACGGAATTAACATGCTGTTTGCGACTAAGGCAACAATTCCAATGACCACAATCACCATAAAAGATGCTCTCCAGCCAAATTGTTGACCAATAAACGTTCCAATTGGTACACCTGTAATCGTCGCAACGGTTAAACCAGTAAACATAAATGCTATTGCACTAGCACGTTTATTCTCTGGTACAAGTGCAGCCGCAATTGTGGATCCGATCGACATAAAAACGCCATGTGCAAATGCAGAGACAACCCTCGCGATAAGTAACACAGTAAAACTCGTTGCTACCGCTGCAATCCCATTACCGATAATAAAGACAATCATAATCCACATTAATAATGTTTTTCGCGACATACTAGCAGTTAGCGAGGTTAAAACAGGAGCACCGAATGCTACTCCTAATGCGTATAAAGAAACGGTTAAGCCCGCTGTTGTAACAGAAACATGTAAATCTTCCGAAATAGATGGTAATAAACCGACACTAATAAACTCGGTTGTACCAATTCCAAATGCACTAATTGCTAGCGCTAATAAAGCAAACATACTTCTTCGATTCGTCTGTACCGCTGAAGAAGATACTGTATATGAATTCAATTGAACTCCTCCTTAATGCGAGAAATCCAATCATAATAGTGTGATAAAAAGGCCTTTTTATCTTCTACAAAAATAATGTTACTGCTGATATATGCTATTATGAATGGCTTCACTCTTTTTTTGAAGAACGCACTTTAAAGTACGATAGGTACCAAAAAGTAACATAGGCACTTTTTAGTACCGTACTACTCATTTCCCTCTTACGTATGCTATTATGGAACATATTCAACATGATAAAAAGTACGTACTTTAAAGTGCTATAGGTACTTTTTAGTAACATTTAAATTATTTAGCTTCTTTTGTTGGAGAACTGAAATCTACATTCATCAAAGGAGATTTTTATATGAAGAAATATAATATTCCCGTTGAAGCGACTTTAGAGGTTATCGGCGGAAAATGGAAAGTCGTTATTCTTTGCCACTTAACGAAAGGTACAAAGAGAACAAGTGAATTAAAACGTCTCATGCCTGGTATTACACAAAAGATGTTAACACAGCAATTACGCGAATTAGAAGAAGACGGAGTTATTCAAAGAAAGGTATACAATCAAGTACCACCGAAAGTAGAATATTCTCTTACAGACTACGGTTGGTCTTTAGAATCCATTCTTGATTCTCTTTGTACTTGGGGCGAATGCCACCTTGAAAAAAGCGGTAACACATCAATGCTAATTACAGAAGGTGAACAATAAAAAAAGGAAAAAATGAACATAAATTTGTCCATTTCCTCCTTTTTTTCTTTATATATATGTACATTTTTAAGATAGATAAAATAATTTATGCGCTTTCATGCCTTGTCAGTACTAGGTTACAGAATCAATATCAAATAATTAGGAATCATTTTTATGTTAACATACGTGTATATAGTATATAATATAGGATATATATTATATACACTTTCCGATAAGGGAACTTTCCATTATGCGGACAAGCCATGTATCGGACAGTTCATAAATAATAGGTAGGACATTATGGTTTTGGATTTATGATTTCAGCTTACTTGCTGTCATAAATTTAAAGGCATTTTATTGTGCTTTGTGAAACTTTGTATAAAGTTTCGCAAGTGTTTACTATCTTATCTATCAAAACTAAGAGTATTGCTATCGTAAAGGAGAATTGGAGATGCCAGAAACTATGACTCAAACAAAGCCAGAACAAGAAACTGTACAAATTTCTGCTAGCCAAGGACAACTTGATGTACTTGATCAGTTGTTAAAACCTGAGGTACAAGAATCATTAACAACACTAGTGGAACAGCTTCCAAAATTAACTGAGCTTGTTAACATTTTAACTAAGTCTTATGACTTCGCTCAAACTGTTGCTACTGATGAAGTATTAAAAAGCGACACTGTTAGTGCAATCACAGAGCTTGTAGAACCTGTAAAAGATACAGTGAAAAGCATGGCTGCAACTGCTATCGAAGCGAAAGATCGTGCTGATGAAAGCAACGAAGTTATCGGCCTGTTCGGTCTATTAAAATTACTAAAAGACCCACAAGCACAAAAAATGTTCCGTTTTGTGAACGCATACCTTCAAATTAGTGCAGAACGTAATAATAAATAATTTAACTTATAACAACAATTAGTAAAGACGGGGGATAACATACTATGTCAAAACAAATTGTCATCTTAGGCGCTGGTTATGGCGGTCTTCTTGCCGCTTTAAACGTACGTAAATACTACAGCAAATCAGAAGCACAAGTTACAGTGATTAACCAATACCCAACGCACCAAATCATCACTGAACTACACCGCCTTGCAGCTGGTAACGTTGCTGAGCAAGCAATTGCAATGCCACTTACAAAGCTTTTCAAAGGTAAAGACATCGATCTTAAAATTGCAACAGTTGAGTCATTCTCAGTTGATAGCAAAGAAATCAAACTAGCTGGTGGCACTACGCTATCTTACGATGCACTTGTAGTTGCTTTAGGAAGTAAAACTGCTTACTTCGGTATTCCAGGACTAGAAGAAAACAGCATGGTATTAAAATCTGCTGCTGATGCAAACAAAATCTACAAACACGTTGAAGACCGTATTCGTGAATACGCTAAAACGAAAAACGAAGCTGATGCTACAATCGTAATCGGTGGTGGCGGATTAACTGGCGTTGAGCTAGTTGGTGAGCTTGCTGACATTATGCCTAAACTTGCAAAAAGCCACGGCGTAAATCCAAAAGAAGTTAAACTTCTTCTTGTTGAAGCAGGTCCAAAAATCCTTCCAGTATTACCAGACCACTTAATCGAACGTGCAACTGCTAGCTTAGAAGCACGCGGTGTTACATTCTTAACAGGTCTTCCTGTAACAAACGTTGCTGGTAATGAAATCGACTTAAAAGACGGTCAAAAAATCGTTGCTAACACATTCGTTTGGACAGGCGGCGTACAAGGTAACCCATTAATTGGTGAATCAGGTCTTGAAGTAAACCGCGGTCGTGCAACTGTTGATGCACATCTACAATCTACTTCTCACAAAGACGTATTCGTTGCTGGAGACAGCGCTGTTGTCTTCTCTCCAGACGGTCGTCCATACCCACCAACTGCACAAATCGCTTGGCAAATGGGTGAGTTAATTGGATACAACTTATACGCAGCACTAGAAGGCAAAGCATTCGAAGAGTTCGCACCTATCAACTCTGGAACACTTGCTAGTCTAGGACGTAAAGATGCTGTTGCTACAATCGGAGCAAGCAATACTCCACTTAAAGGCCTACCAGCATCATTAATGAAAGAAGCAAGTAACGTTCGTTACTTATCACACATTAAAGGTCTATTCAGCTTAGCATACTAATCTGAATATAAGCCCGAATCATGCCCTGCATGGTTCGGGCTATTTTTATCCCGCTATTTGCGGGCTGATAATCAGTGGGGATGAACAAACCCCCCACTGATTAAAGTTTCACTTTATCCGTAATTTTCTCTAACTTATTTATTCGGCAAAAGAATAATATAACCTCTTTAATTATCGAAATATACTGACTTTTTTGTGTCGAAATTGTGTATATGAAAAGAGCGGAAGTAGATATCTTCCCTACTTCCACTCTTTCACAAGAACTATTCTCCTAATTCCACTAAGCTGTAGTTCTTCTTCCCTTTACGAATAATGATGAATCGTCCATCAAATGAATTTTCTACAGTAACATCCCTACTGACATCCGTTACTTTTTCACCATTCATAGATATAGCCCCATTATTAATATCTTCACGCGCTTGACGTCTAGAAGGTTCAATTCCTAAATCAACTAGCCACTCTACGATATTTTTCGTCTCTTTTGAAGATTGGAATGTCGGCATCTCTTTAAAGCCTTGTTCAATTTCATCAGCTGTTAACGACTTAATATCTCCGCTAAATAACGCTGCTGTAATTTTCACTGCCTGTAAAAATGCTTCTTCTCCATGAACGAATTTCGTCATTTCTTCTGCTAATACTTTTTGCGCTTCACGTTTATGAGGCTCTGTTTCTACTTTCACAGTTAATTCATCAATTCGCTCTTTCGTTAAGAACGTAAAGTATTTCAAGTATTTAATTACATCATGATCATTTGTATTCACCCAAAACTGGTAAAATTCAAACGGCGTTGTCTTTTCAGGATCAAGCCAAACCGCACCACCTGCTGATTTACCAAACTTCGTACCATCTGATTTTAATAATAATGGAATCGTTAATCCGAATACTTTCGCTTCATGACCTTCTAACTTACGAATTAAATCTAAACCACTCGTAATATTTCCCCATTGATCACTACCACCAATTTGCAATTGAACATCTTCTTTCGTGTATAAATGATGAAAATCCATCGCTTGCAAGATTTGGTACGTGAATTCTGTGAAAGAAATCCCTGTATCTAAACGACTTGCGACAATATCTTTCGCTAACATGCTATTTATGCTAAAGTTTTTTCCGTAATCACGTAAAAACTCGATAATGTTTATTTTATGTGTCCAGTCATAGTTGTTTACCATCTTCACTTCGCTATTCCCGCCAAAGTCAAATAGATTTTTCATTTGTGCTGTTAACGCATCTACATTATGCTGCACCACTTCTAACGTTTGTAGTTGACGCTCGGATTGACGACCACTCGGATCACCAATTGTTCCTGTTGCCCCTCCGATTAAAATAACCGGATGATGGCCAGCTAATTGAAATCTTTTCATCATCATGAACGGAATTAAATGTCCAATATGCATACTATCACCAGTCGGATCCACTCCGCAGTATAGTGAAATCTTTTTCTCTTCTACTAACTTACGTAAACCTTCTTCATCTGTCTGTTGATTCACAGCACCGCGCCATTCTAATTCATCAATAATATTCATCTTTTGTCATCCCCTTTATTTTTTTGAAAACAAAAAAGCCCCTATGTCTACGATAGACATAGGGACGATTATTCACCGTGTTACCACCCAGTTTGCATAAATAGCATAGCTATTCATACCACTCTTAGCAATAATATCGATTGCTAGTCCGCTTAGCGTTACCTAAGATACTCCAGAGTGTAATTCACAAGTTTGTTTGTGCTAGGTTCCAGCAATCCCTAGCTCTCTTTGATAACAGTGACAAACTGCTACTGGGCTCTTTCAACGTATATTTTATTTGTTAAATTATTAGCCATTATATTGAATCAAAATAAAATTGTCAACAATAACCAAATGTTATTTCGAAATAATTCATACTTTTATACGTTTTTTATTCAAAGATTACTGTAGATCTTCTCCAATAATCCTTACTTCTCTCTCTAATTTCACACCGAATTTTTCTTCAACAGTTGTTTGTACGAAATGAATTAAATCGATATAATCTTGTGCTGTTCCGTTATCAACATTCACCATAAATCCAGCGTGTTTTACAGAAACTTCCACTCCGCCAATTCGCTTACCTTGTAGTCCTGATTCTTGAATCAATTTACCAGCAAAGTTATTTGGTGGGCGCTTAAATACGCTACCACATGAAGGATATTCTAAAGGTTGTTTTGACTCACGTTTAAACGTTAAATCATCCATTTTTTCTTTAATTTCTTCACGCACACCTTCTTGAAGCTCAAATCTCGCTTCAAGAATAATGTAATGGTTGTTCGCAAATACACTCTTACGATATCCAAATTCAAATGCTTCTTTCGTTAAAGTACGTAGCTCTCCATCACCTGTCATTACGACAGCTTCTGTTAATACAAACGATACTTCACCGCCGTAAGCACCAGCATTCATATATAACGCTCCGCCAACTGAACCTGGGATACCACAAGCAAACTCAAGACCCGTTAAATTATGATCTAATGCAATACGTGATACATCAATAATTGCTGCACCACACTGTGCTACAATCGTCGTTCCTGTTACAGTAACACCTGTAATATGAATTAAACTTACTGTGATCCCACGAAGACCACCGTCTTTAATAATAACATTCGATCCGTTTCCTAAAAACGTAACTGGAATATTATATTGGTTAGCATACTTTATCACTTCTTGAATCTCATCATAATTAGTAGGCGCAACAAATACATCTGCTTTCCCACCCACTTTAATGTGCGTATGATCTTTTAGCATTTCATCTTTCTTTACATGACCTTCAGGCAATACCGTACTTAAATATTTATAAACCTCTTGCATATTCATTTTACGATTCCTCTATTTCTATAATCTTTTTATCCCGCTATATACGGGTCCATAATATCCCCACGTAAAAATGCATTACAAAACAACAGCTAACGTGGTGAATACAGTGTACATAAAGCACACCTATAAACCTCTTAAATTATAAGAGGTTCCACTCATATTAAAATATATATCGCATAATAAAGCAACCCAAATGGGCTACTAAACTTGACATGTAACCATATAGACAACAATTTGTAAAATATATAGGTTTTTCAAAGTAATACCCTTCAATATCTTACTATACCATACGAAAGAAAAGTGGTATTTTTTTGTAATCTTTACTTTATTTTCATCAATAAAAAAGAGCACATTCCACAGAATGCACCCTTTCTATACTCATTAAATTATTTTTCGTTCTCTTCTTTTTCCTTATCAAACCATAATAGCTCATCGTCATCAACTTCACCATTATAATTGATTAGAATCTCTTCTCCCGCTTTTATATCTTTGAAAGCAAAGAAGTTAAACGTATGATTCTCAAAGACAATATCATACGTTGCATTCGGCTTATATGAATGATTAAATAACATGCCGTATCCTAAAAGGAATGCCGTATGATTTACCCCATACTCAAATGCGTAGTCAGCAAGTAACGTTTTCTCAATGTGTTCATGCTGTTCATTCGGATAAGAGATAACTGGTGCTGAGTGTATCAACTCACCCTTTTTAATATCACGAGTTGCAAATACACCTCTATTAAATTCTCCATCACTAAGGTCAGAAGTCTTAACTTCAATCATATGCGTCACCTATATATTTCTTTCTTCGAAGTATTTTTCTCCTTAAGCTTGGCAGAAAATGCGGAGAAAAGCAATTAAATTCCTATCAAGTAGTCGTTTAAATGCAAAAGAGCACATCATTTGCGCTCTTTTAAAGTGAAATTGTTTTTCTAAAATATTCTTTAACGACTCCTCTTGCTAATTAACCGCATGTGACAGCCTTTAACATATTACTTTCTACACTTATACATACCAATTATTTCAGTTTAAATACCGCACTAACTGGGTTATGATCACTATTTTCAAACTTTAAGTCTTTGCCTTGTACATTTACAATCTCGACATTCGGTGAAACGATAAAGCCATCAATAATAGTGACAAAGTTTTCACCTTCCACATATTTCTTCACATCATCCCTTACAGTCATCACAGATGGATCTACAGCCCATTGAAATCCTCCGTCCGCAAAGTCCTTTGGTAACTCTACTAGCCATTCAGGACGCTCTTTCACAAACTTAGGATCGCTTAATTGAACATTAGAAAGTAACTGGTTCCAATCTCCACCTAATATTACGTAATCATCATTTCGATAACACTTGTTCATATATTCTTTTAAATACTCTGCTTGTTGTTTTCTAATTTTTCCGCCCTCATCATAAGCAGATAAATGTACATTTACGAGCCTAACATACTTTCCATTATTAACAGGAATTTTATGTTCAACAATCGCTCGATCTAAATCGAATAAACGCTTCGGCCAAGGCTCCATTCCTGGTAGTTGGAACCGCGTTGCTGTTTGAACTGTGTATTTAGAAAATGTACTTAATCCGCTCTCAGCATATCCCAGCGGTTTTGTGACTGGGACAGGAACCCACTTAGTATCGTAGTTCTTCCCAAATGACGAAGCATAATCAGATAATCCTTTTTTCAAAAACTCATGCTCATTTACATCAAATGATCGGTGGGATTTTATATCAACTTCTTGTAACAATGTAAAATCGCTATTCTCATTTTGTAAAAATGAAAGCATATTTTTTAAGTTCACTTCAGTCTGTTCTTTACTACTTGAACCGGAACCTTTTCCTCCGTCCATAAAGAAGTCTTGATCCTTATCTAATCCAGCGTATCCAATATTAAATGTTGTAACTTTAAATTCATTTCCCGGCTGCAGTACACGCTCTTTGTTATTTTCAACCTTTACGTCTAAAACATTCGCTGGTTGCTCTTTTGTAAGTGTCATATAAGCTAAAAAGCCACCTAGAATACCAGCTACTATTAAAATAAATATTAATACTATTTTTAAAAATTTCTTCAAAACACATGACCCCTTTTTTGTAAAATACCATTTTTCTGTATTTTCAGTTAAATTAAGATAGATTAAAGACACAAGAAATATTTTACCATAAAGAAAACTTTACATCATTATATTTAGCTAATAAATAATCATTGTATCTCTCACTGCAATTATCTCGAAATTCAATCTTAACATTTAAGAAGACAAGATTGTAAAGTAATTAAAATCCGCAACAGAGAAATTGCAAATTCAAAGAATATACAGATCCTACTTTCCGCACTTTTCATTAACATATTTATTGGCAATCCAAAATAATATTTAGTACACTATAAATAGAACTTATAGGCGATGGAGTTCGCCATAACTGCTATTTAGCTAATGACTCCTACCAGTATGACTACTGGTAGGAGTCTATTTTTTTTTGAGTAAACTGTTAGAGAGGTGAAGAAATTGAAATATATTATTGTTGGCATAGCCGGTATATTAGGAGCTCTTTCCCGTTATTATTTAGGTTTTACTATCGATACGCTTTGGCATCATTCATTACCACTCGCTACATTAATGATTAACTTAATTGGTTGTTTCTTACTTGCTTTGTTGACCACCTATATCGCTCGGTTAAACATCTTACCTTCCGAAGTTATCACAGGGATTGGAACCGGCTTTATCGGTTCATTTACGACGTTTTCAACATTTAGCGTCGAAACTGTAAAACTAATCAATCATTCTGAGCTAGGTATCGCCTTTTTGTATGTATTATGCAGCATGCTAGGTGGTCTAATTATGTCTGGACTCGGCTATAAACTTGGTGATCTTTCACTACAAAAACGCCTTGGGGAAGGTGAAAAATCATGATTAACACTTTATTAGTAGCAGTCGGAGGATTCTTCGGTGCCATTACACGATTTGCAATTAGTAATTGGTTTAAAGAGAGAAATAAAACTTCATTTCCAATTGCTACATTCCTCATTAATATAACAGGAGCCTTTTTACTCGGATATATAATTGGCAAAGGAATAACTACAAGCTGGCAACTATTATTAGGCACAGGATTTATGGGCGCCTTCACTACATTTTCAACGTTTAAATTAGAGTCTGTTCAGCTTTTCAACCGCAAAAACTTTGGCGTACTATTTTTATATTTAAGTGCTACTTATATGATTGGTATCATCTTCGCATTCCTTGGGATGAAGTTAGGTGGAATATAAAAAAGCGACTCTTTTATCAGTCGCTTTCTTTCATAAAAAGTATGTCCCGCCATATGGAATTGAAAATAAACCAGCTGGATACACATTATAATGTACGATTTGCATCGGAGGCTGTGTATACGGTATATACTGACTCTGCATCATTTGCTCTACTTGTGCTTGTTGTTGCATCTGAATAGCCTGATGCACTGCCTGAATTGTCATCTGTGCCCCGGCCATTGTAATAGCCGGACCTACTTGTCTTCCAGTGTAAAAATGATGGTTCATCATTATTCAGCTCACTTTTTATACAGAATGAATTCCTTTTACATGTTATGTTCACATACAATGCAAGTGTTTTAAATTTACATAAAACATGTTTTTAGCCCAACCCATACATCAAACACCTTCATAGAGTATATAAATGCCCACAAATATATGAAAAGGAGTGAGAATATGAGTTTCTACGAACAACAGCCTTTTACTCAAGATAACTATTATCGAGATCAACATTGGCATCCCCAAAATCCACTAAAACACCAAACAATCGCTATAATTGGTCCTGCTGTTTCTCACGGATTACGTGAAGCTGCTCATCTCGGCTATCAACACGCATTAACCGAAGCTGTCGCTATCGGCTACTTACTTGGAAGAGGTTACGATTATAACACCGCTTGGAAAACCGTTGAATCTTGGTGGAGACCACCAGGATCCCCGCTTCCTACTCCATACTAAAGCGAAAAGACCGTAAATATACGGTCTTTTCACTTTAGCATGCTTTCTTTTTTTGAAGCATCGAGAAAATAGCCATGAACAAAATCGCAATAATTCCAGTAAAAACAAATAAATAAGCTAATGGAATTAAGAAAAATGGTTCCACTAAAGTTCCATCCGGCTTCACTTCCGAACCAATTATATTAAACATAATTATACATAACACTCCTAAAAACATCGGACTAGCCGCTAATAAATATTTGTTTTTCATAATATATTCTCCTTCAATTTCATAATTAATTTTCTGTATTCCTTTTCACTATTCTTACTACCATCATAATAAATCCAACTACATTACAAGTCAACAATTATTTATCGTTTAACAATAAATAATTGTTGACTCAAGTGAAATGAAAAAGGTCTACGAAGCATCTTAAATTGCCTCGCAAACCTTTTAAATCATAAATATTTACACTTCAAATCTCCTACTTAATACAACATAAATTGCGCACAATAGTACTAATATCCCCGCATAAATTAACAAAATTTCTACACTAAACGCATCAGCCAAAGGGCCAAATATAATCATCCCCAAAGGCAAAGCACATGAATTTGCAATTTGTACGAGGCTAAACATTCTGCCATGCATAACTGGATCTACTTTCTCCTGCAATAACACAGTAACTGGCGTATTAAAACATGGCATTGTTATACCAATTAAAAAATTAAAGACTAAATACATAATAAATATCGGTGCAATTCCTAGTCCTATCATAAGCAGACCATATAACGCACAGGCTATCGCCGTTGTATGCATACGATTATGAAAGCCACCCCACGCTGCAATCAGTACGCCACCAGCTGCTGCACCAGCACTAAAGGTCATCTCACTAGCAGTAAGTCTCCACATTTCTGCTCCGAAGGAACGAGTTACCATTAAAGGTGTTAAAAAGGCAGCTGGACTTATTAAAATCATGATAATGATTAATAAAACGAGTAGCCTTTTAATAAATACATTTTCTTTTAAATAAACAAACCCTTCTTTTATACCTTGTAGATTAGATTTTTGCTTACTCTCTACATTCACATGTCCTTCAACTTGAATGATAAACATAATACTAATTCCGATTATAGCCGTAATAACATCAATAAAAAATGTCGTTTCAATGCTGGCAATAGAAAGAATTGCAGCACTTACTGCTGGAGAAAGAAACATAATTATAGATGTAATACTGCTATTTATCCCATTTACTTTCATAAGATAATCTTTCGGAACAATTTGTGGGATTAACGCATTCACAGCCGGTGTTTGTACCCCTGTACCAGCTGAGCGAATGAGTAATACTATAAAAAACATCCAAATACTTTTATATCCTGTTAAAAATAAAATTGCCAAAACTAACGTAGCAATCGCTATAATCCCATCCGATAACATAATCATCTTTTTACGGTCATAACGATCAATCCACACACCAGCAAATAAAGATATCGCAATTTGTGGTAGAAAACCGCAAACAGTTGAAATGGTCAACATCACTCCTGATGATGTTGTAAGGGTGATATACCATATGATCGCGTACTGTACGAGAGATGAACCGAACAACGAAATCGTTTGAGCGGTCAAAAACATTATTATTTTCACTTTCCAATCATTATCATTTATCATCTTTTTTACTCTCCTCAATTAAACCGCTCTCTATGTTGAAAATACTATCTGCCCAACCATGATAAAAACTTGCTTCGTGAGATACGAGTATGATGCTACCCTTAAACTGAATTAATGCCTTTTGCAAAGATTCCTTCGCTTCTGCATCTAAATGATTCGTCGGCTCATCTAAGATTAAAAAATTACACGGTGATAATAATAATCCGCACAGTTTCACCTTCGATTGTTCACCACCACTTAACGTATGAATTTCTTGCGAAACATGAGTATCCTTCACACAACACGCAGCTAAATGATGACGTATTTCCTTCATATTCAGTTTAGGAAACTGTTCTGAAATAATTTGAAGCGGCGTTAAAGAATCATTGCTCCAATTTAAATCTTGTTCATAATATCCAATCTTTATTTGCTCTGAGAAGTGAAATTCTCCAGAAATACTAGCAATAGTGCCAACGATTGTTTTTAATAAAGTAGATTTCCCTACTCCATTGAACCCTGTAATAACAAGTTTTTGCCCACCCATTACTGAGAAATTCAATTTTGGTAAGAGAGCAAAGTCATAACCAACTTCAAGGTTATTTACCTCAAGAACTGTTTGAACTGAAATAGGAAGTTCCCGAAAATGAATAGACGGTTTATAAGTAAAACTTGGTGGCGCAATTCTTTCCATACGTTGCAACTGCTTTCTACGTCCTTGCGCTATTTTTGAATTCACTCCAGCAATATTTCTACGAATATACTCTTCCGTTTTTTCAATTTTCTTTTGTTGTGCATGATATTGGCGAATATAATCTTTTCGCAAATGCTTCTTTTGTCTTACAAAATCTGAGTATTTTCCGTAATACTTCTTAACCGTTCCAAACTCTACATCACATATGCAAGAAGTCACTTTTTCCAGAAAATCAAAATCATGTGACACTACAATAAAAGCCCCTTCAAAATTCATTAAATAATTAGCAAGCCACTCCACATGCTCTTTATCAAGAAAATTCGTCGGTTCATCTAGTAATAAAATATTAGGCTCTTCTAATAAAAGCTTCGCTAAAATTACTTTTGCACGTTGTCCCCCGCTTAGTTCAGCGATTATACGATTCATGCCAATAGCATTAACACCTAAGCCAGCTGCAATTTTATTAATTGTGCTATCTACCGAATAAAAATCACGAGCCTCAAGTTGTTCTTGATATGCGGCCGCTTTTAACAATTTGTCAGGATCACCTGTCATAGCACTTTCTTCATACAATTTGTTCATTCTATCTTCCATTTCAAACAAATCATGAAAAGCTCTCTTTAAATATTGTGAAATGGTATAAATTCCATCAATTTCTGTATATTGATCAAGATGCCCAATTTGAATATTAGGCTGCCACTTTATGTCTCCCTTATCAGGAATTATTTCTTCAATCAATATTTTCATTAACGTACTTTTCCCCGCACCATTCTGTCCAACAATCCCCATATGTTCTCCTTTATGCAAATCAAAAGAAGCATTTTCATATAAGGCTTTATCTATAAAACTATGTGATAAACTTTCAACTTTAAGTAAACTCATTCGTATTCCTCTTTTCCTGAAATTAAAAAAAGCAGAGAGATAGCGTCATTCGACACTAGCCCTCTGCTTCGTGGTTTTTTCCTATACTACTCCAATTTATTTTAAAAACTCATCGGAATAATATACACAAAGGGCCATAGACAAAGCATTGTCTATGGCCCCTTAATCTATTTTATACATCAGCTAAAAACCAAAACCAAATAAGCATAGATAAACTATACTTTTTTAGAAAAGTTATTCAGCCGATGAATATCGGGGATTTATACCCCTTGATTAAGCTCCGTACAACGCTTCACCGTATACATTTGTGCGGAGCAAAGTTTTCTAATGAGTTTTACAAATTTTATATAAAGCATGTTCTGCACCTTCCTTAATACTTAAAAGGGATTTTAGCATACGGTTTTATGAAGCGTCAAGATTACTTCCAAATAATTCAACTACTTATTTTCAAAATATTGCTTCTGGAACATACACATTCTTATCGCATTATGATAGTTACCATCAACGAAAAACTCGTCTTGTAACTCACCCTCCACGATAAATCCAACCTTTTTATAAACATGTACAGCCTTTTCATTCTCTTTATCAACAACTAAATAAAGTTTATGCATATTTAATACAGAAAAAGCGTAATCCATCGCTAAACGCGTCGCTTCCGCTGCATAACCATGTCCTTGATAATTCGGATCAATAATAATTTGGAATTCAGTTCTTCGATGAATATAATCGATTTCCACTAACTCGACTAATCCAACCATCTCATTATCTTTCTCCAGGATAAAACGGCGTTCACTTTGATCATGTATATGTTTATCATATAAATCCTGTAGTTCTACAAATGCCTCATACGGCTCTTCAAACCAATAAGACATAATATGTGCGTTATTATTAAGTTCGTGTACAAACTTTAAATCTTCCCGTTCTAAAGGACGTAACTTTAATTCCTGATTCATTTCTATAACCTCCAAGTAAAATAACCTCTTCACTTAATTTCTCAATTTTTTTCGATTTCAAACGCCCTATTTACATTGTAAACTTTCAAGTAACTTGAAGGTCAAGATGAAAAAGTAGTGCAAACTGATGTCTGCACTACTACTCTTTTCTCAAATCTCTCATATTTGATATGTATAAAGCAATGACTAAAACAAGAATGGATCCTGCATATAATAACGTCTCCATCGGTTCCTCATGAGATACAATAATCAATCGAATTAAAGCCGTAATTCCGATATAAATAAAATAGCGTAACGGAAAATGATAATTCGATTTAAAATACTTAATGATTAATGCGATGAACTCAAAGTATAAGAAGTAGACAATGATACTTTCAACTAATTTATAAGATGTATACTTCTTCGCCGAAAATATGTATTGAATAAACGTGATTGTCTCATTAATTAAAAAGATAGATAAAACAATGGATAATATAATTAGAGCTATATTTAATATCCACTGTAACACGCTAGCTATATAATGATCGATATTAAATGATTTCATTTTCTCTTTAAACTCCCCTTCGTATACGTACGTATTTATTATAGCAAAATTATCATTGGAAAGAAGTTAAATCATACTTCCTCCCTTTACTCTCACCGGTATATAGAACTTCCAATACTTGAAGTAACCTTTTCACGATTGAGCTTAATTGCACATTCAGAAGCTCTTCCAACTCACTATTATTAATCGCCTTTTCAATAAGACGTGTTTAATCTTGTAAAATACACTTATGTGCATAGTTAGAAACACTATTACAACTCGAACACTGCCATCCTTTTTTCACCTTAACAGATGAATATTTTTTTCGTACATAATAAAAAAATAAAAAATTTTGTCACAAAACCCGTTATTCCGGGTTCTCTATAATACAGGCATCAAATGAGAGTGAGGTTTTAACTGACATGTTAAAAATAAAAAAAGAAGACAGCCCTTTTTCGGATGTGACATTTGAAGATTTGTTTAAACAAAACTATGTTTACGTTGTGAAACAGATCGTATGGATTGTCAAAAATCAGACTATCGCTGAAGCATTAGCCCAAGAAGTCTTTTTACAGCTATATCGCAACGATTGGAAGAGAATTGAACACTTACCTGGATGGCTAATAAAATCTTCTACTTATGTAGCGTATAAATATCTACGATCTGAAAAACGACATCAGGCGAGAGTAGATAAAACCATACAATATCATGAAGTACAACATATTTCATCATTAGATGATGACTGGATTAGACAAGAAGAAATTACAAAGGTACAAATGGTACTCAGTAACATGGATGAACGGGATCGAACCATTTTATTGATGAAATTTTCTGGTTTTCAGTATAAGGAAATTGCCGAAGTGCTTCAAATCGACATATCTTCTATTGGAACATTATTAGTCCGAGCCAAACAAAAGTTTCGTAAGATTTATAAACAGTTAGAGGAGGCGTAATAAATGAATTGTTATGATGTGGGATTTATTCAAGCATATATGGATGGGGAATTACCTTATGAGACAAGAAAAGAATTCACAAAACATTTAGATACGTGTAACGCATGCCAAGACTTATTACTAGAAATTAGCAAATTAAATCAATGGGAAAATGTCATGTTAGAGGAAGAAATAGTACATTCATCAAAGGAAATCAAAATTGATGTAGACCAAGCGTGGAAAGCATTTGAAAATCGCGCAAAATTAGAAGATGTTTCTTATATCAATCAAAAACCTGAACAGAAGAAGGGATTATTTACAAATATGAATAAAAAATCAAAACGTTTCATGTATATAGCAGTAGCGGTAGCAGGGCTTTTTTCAACAGCCATGATTCCACAAGTTCGAGTGGCAGCTACAGATGTTGCCTCTTATTTTTCCAATGCAATTTCAAATGATACGATTATTGATGAAGGAAGAGACGTTACAAAAGGGCAATTTATTCCTCTTGATGAAAAGATTACAGATCAAGGTGTTACAGTACATCTGAAAGAATTATATGTAGCGGATGCACGTATATCCGTTCATTACAAAATTGAAAAAGAAAATGGAAATGTAGTACCGTTTGAATTTGATACAACGGGGTTACAACTTAAAGATGATGGCAAAGTAAATGGTCAACAAGAAAAAAACCCAGAGTATAAGAAAAATGGGTACTTCGGACAATTAGCATTTATTCAAGGAGCAAATGGTGGACCATTAGAACTAAAAGCATCCGGTGAAGAATTAAAGCATATAGGTATTCGTTTTAAGGATAGACCAGAAGGTGTCATTACATTTATCGAAGGTCCTGAAGGGAAAGATTCTTTCAAACAACCACTTACATTAGATGTAAATATAAGCAGGATTGGAAAATTATCTGGTTCTTGGAAAAGTCAACTTCAAATTGATCCTACCAAATTGAAAAAATAAAGTAAATTTAAATGAAAAAAAGAATAGAACGATGTGTATCCAATACCCTGCTTATATTCTTCCTTGTGTTACTTACATTTATTTCATACATGATTTCTACTCTATCATTTTTAATTTCATAAACATAAAAAGGTAGTATAGAAAGTAGCCGGTTCCTTAACATACAGGGAATCGGCTACTTTTTGTCCAAACGCACAATTTTCTTTTTTCGTATGGTGCCCCTACATGCAAAACTTACATAAAATCTAGATGAACTCCAAATAAACTCCAGATACTTGTTTTATGCTAAATGTAATCTTAAACAAGGAGGTAATGGAAAATGTTTAAAACATTATTAGCAGGAACACTTTTAAGTACAGGATTATTAGCGGGTGGTGCAGTAGATACAGAAGATATGAAAACGAACAAACTAGAATCGAATAAAAAAATAGAATGGAAACAAACAAATAAAAGTGAAAAAGAATCCGCAAAAAAGATGGACAAAGGTAGAAAAATTGATCAAAATCAACCAATGTCAGTTACAACAAGTGTAGATGGAACAACAACTTCTTCGCCAATCCATAATTCACCTGAAGACGCAGTGCCAGCAATTCCTAACGAAGATGTGAAATCTAACCATAATCAAACCTTTGAAATGCCTGAGGACACTAAATCAAAACCTGTACATGATTCTTCTAAATAAGCTATAAAATGAAATAGGATCATACCGTCAGATAAGTAATAATAGAATCCCTGTTGCATACAGCGCAGGGGTTTTGATGTTAAAAAAGTTCCCTTCACTAGTCAAAAGCAAATAATGAAAAAAGAAAAATCAGATGTAAAATAATCAATAATTATTAAAAACAAATAAAAGGATTATCTCTTATTTAATAAGAGATAATCCTTTTATTTTTGGAACCATCTCTTTCCCACCAGCAAAAAGAACCATAAACTTGCAGAAAGTTTATTTTAACTTCCCTATCGATAGGTTAACACGATAATTCCCATACTTTAATAGTCGCCCCAGAAAGTTATCCAATTCTTCATTAGAAGCGAAATGTGTTTTTAATAAATAACACCCCTCACCACTTATACGGTGTACTTCAGAAATTCCTTCTTCTCCTTGAAAGAAATTCATAAACTCTTGATGATTAGCTGTTGTTACGAACAAAGTAACAAATGCAGTCACTACTTGTCCTAATTTGATTCGGTTTATTGCGATTGTGTATTGCTCAATAATCCCTAAATCCTCTAACCTTCGAATTCGATTTCCTACAGCCTGCCCCGTCATATGTATTTTCTGACCAAGTTCTTTCCATTGTATTCTTGAGTTTTCTCCTAATAATTTTAGTATCTCAAAATCTGTTTGATCAATGATATAAACCAATCCTTTCACCGTGAAAGTAGAAAGCCAGAAAGTGTTTCGCCAGCTTATTCTGCTTATCGATACAATTCACTATACTTAGTTTATCCTCTTACATCACATTATTTATCAGTTATATTCACTTATAACATAGAGGACGCAACAAAAAAATACATCTAGATTTAAAGGAGGTTACAAATATGTTATTACAAGAAATCCTATCGTTCAATGAACAATTTGTAGAAAATAAGGAATACGCTCCTTGTGAAGCGACAAAAATGCCTAAAAAACGTATGGTTGTTGTTTCTTGCATGGATGCTCGTTTAATTGAGCTACTTCCAAAAGCTTTAGATATACACGATGGTGATGCAAAAGTTATCAGAAATGCAGGTGGTAAAATTGCTTCTCCTTTCGATAGCGTTATGCAAAGTGTTGTAGCGTCAGTATATGATTTAAATGCAGATGAAATCTTCCTTATCGGACACCAAAGATGTGGTGCGAGCCAAACTAATCCAAAAGGAACACTTCAAAAAATATTAGATCGCGGAGTAGCTTCACCAGAAATTTTATCAGCGATTGAATATGCTGGTGTTGACCTTGAAAAATGGTTATTTGGATTCGATGATGTCAACGGTTCAACTCAAGCTAATGTTGATTTAGTAAGAAATCATCCACTTATTCCAAAAGATGTTCCTGTACATGGTTTAGTTATTGATCCTCACACAGGTAAATTAGACTTAATAGTTGATGGATATAAAGCATCAAATGGTATGAAAAATTAATTATTACTTAAATGAAGGGAAGTTATTAGATATGAATAGACAAGAAGCTACGCAAAAAATTATGGAAGCAAAAATTGCAAAAGGTTTAACATGGGAAGAAATTTCAAAAGTAAGTGAAAACTCTGAGACTTGGGTTGTAACAGCGTTATTAGGACAAGCTACAATGACACGTCCAGAAGCAGAAAAAATCGGTAAACTATTAGAATTAGATGAAGAAGTAGTTCAAGCATTAACAGTAGTTCCACTTAGAGGTCAAGTAATGCAAATGCCTCCTACTGACCCAATCTTATATCGATTATATGAAATGATGTTACAATACGCACCAACTCTTAGAGAATTAATTCTAGAAAAAGCTGGCGAAGGTGTAATGAGTGCAATTAACTTCAATCTAGGTGTGGACACACAAGAAGATCCAAAAGGTGGCGACCCTCGTATCGTGATTACACTTAACGGGAAATTCTTACCGTTCCGTACATGGTAATTAATTAAAAATCTATCTATATAATTAAAGTGATTTTATAGATTTATAAAATCCATCCTTTTTAATCTAGCTGTGTAGAAAGGATGGATTTTTACTATGAGATTCTTTTTATACAAGGGAGAATAATATGAATAAAAAATACGTCGATACGAGCTTTAGTATTCTACAGTGGTTTGTGTTTTTATTAGCAAATGCAATTGCATTGCCTATCATTATTGGTGGCATATTCCATTTATCAATAGAAGATATCTCAACATTAATGCAACGAACTTTTTTAGTTGTAGGAGTAAGTTCATTTATACAAGCATGGTTTGGGCATCGCTATCCCATAGCGGATGGGCCAGCCGGTTCATGGGTAAGTATATTTGTCATATTGGGACAAGTCGCTATGCATCAGGGACAAAGTGCAAAGGATGTATTACAACTTCTAGAAGGCGGATTAATTATTGCAGGTATATTACTCTTCGTCCTTGGTATAACAGGGCTTGTTCATCGAATTCTACGTTTATTTACACCCTTGGTTACAGGAACTTTTCTTTTAATATTATCCCTTCAGCTTAGTGGTGTGTTACTAAAAGGAATGATGGGATTACAAGGAGCTGTAACTCATCCTGATTATACAACGGCTGCTATTGCTCTCTTTGTTTTTGCCCTTATTACTTTCTTATCAATTAAAGGGAACGGATGGATGAAAAGTTACGCTGTGTTACTTGGAATTTCATGTGGTTCGCTTTTGTATGCTGTATTAGGAAAATCATCTCATATGCCTTCACACACACCGTTAGTTAAGTTACCAGAGCTATTTTCTTGGGGCACACCTAGATTAGATATTGGAATGGCTCTAACTGCAACTTTATTTACATTTCTTTTAGTTGCAAATACAATCGCTGCTATTTCGGCTGTAAAACAAGTGGCTCCGTCATCTAAAGAAAATGAAAAGCAAATACTGAACCGCGGCGTGTGGGCCGGAGGTATATCGCATATTATCTCGTCGTTGTTTTCTACAATTGGAATTGTACCATTACCTGCATCAGCAGGATTTATTCAACTAACAGGACAAAGAAAAGTGAAGTCGTTCCTTATAGCAAGTCTTATATTAGCAGGAATTTCTTTTATTCCTTCAATTGTAAACTTTATATCCTTGCTACCAGGTCCTATTGCTAATGCTGCTCTTTTAGCAACATTTGTCCAAGTAATAGGCATTTCATTTCAATCCATTTTACGTGAAGAATTAAATCAACGCCGATTAACTATATTAGGAATTTCATTATTAATCAGTTTGGGAATAATGTTTCTTCCAGAAAGTGCATTTAGCGGAATTCCTTCTTCCTTACAATATGTTTTAAGTAATGGATTACTTGTGGGTACCATGCTTGTCATTCTATTGGAACAGTTTTGGAAAGAGTAAAATTTGTGACTAAGTAAAAAAGCGCCCTGCTTACAGGGCGCCTTTTTATACCTAATGACTAATACTAGCAGTTGGGTATAATGTTGTTCCTCCAATTGAAACTTTTATTTCATTTGTTAATGGAACATTTTGTTCATTAATAATTGTTCTCCACCATTCCCATGCAAGACCAGTACATTCTCTTGCTACGATTTTTATATTTTTTGAATTTGGTGGAAGAGGGATAACTGTAGAGTAATGAGCCGTTTTGTCTTTGCCGCTACCATCCCATGTTTTATGTGTTAGTACTTCTTTACCATTTTGATCAAATGTGAATTCATCCCAAGATACATCAAATTGCGCAACGTAAGCACCGTAATGATCCAGTGTCATTTTAGCACTTGAATATTCTGTAGTTGTCGTCTCGATATAATCTGTATTGTTATGAACAGCAGAAGTTGCATTATCTTTTAAAAAAGTACTTGTATATGAAATTGGGTATGCTGGATTTTTAAGACTTAATTCAGCATTATCTTTAATGATATTTCGGATTTCATTGAAATCTTTAGTAACAACCTTGTTATGCTCTTTCGCATCTCCGCCTAATACTACAGCAGTAAAAGTACTTTCTTCAAAAATATCTTTGTACTGTCCACTCGTTTCGACGCTATTATTCTTAAGTAGGGCTTTAAAAGCAGCTTGTACATCTTTGCTCTTAGATGTTGTTTCTAATTTTACATAAACAGTTCTACCATAAGCTACATTTGAGACCATAACAGGCGGAGCCGAATTACTTACACCTTTACGAGTTAACTCCCCAAAAGTAACACTATTATCAAAAAGATCGGATGGATTGTTAGGTAGTTCAGCACTTACGGTATAAAATATTTGCTTATATGCCGCTACCATCACTTTTTTCTCTCCATTTGCAACCGCATTAAAATCAATGTTTAGACTGTTATCAAGATATTTGGCGTTAACGTTAAGGGCACTTGCGATTTGTGATTTACTATAAACCATAGATTCTGTATACTGCATTCTTGCAGGTAACGTATGTGTTTTAGAATACTTTTCATTCCAAGTAGATACTAAACCATCTACTGCTCCAGCCACATTACCATATATCGGATTTTGGACAGTAATTGTATTTTCTTTTCTCATGCCAGGTAAGTCTATACTAATATTCAAAGGCTTTCTCTTAGCCACTAATAAACTCGGTTGATTGTCTGCAAAAGCTTTATTTGCAAGTTGTACCGCTCCTGGATACGTACGATTCACCACAGAATCAATAATCGAAATATCGACTGGTGAAGTTGTAAGTGATTTTTTCTCGCGTTCCACTACTACAAATTTACCATTTGAATTGATACTTTCTTTCGGAACAAAACTCTCTACCTTATCACCATTTACAGCTAAAACCTCTTGATTATTATATTTAAGATTTGCTATACCAGTATCAATGCCACTAGCATTTTTGGTTACATCAGTTGTATTACCTGCTTGTGTTTCTGCGAAGGAAATAGATGAATAATTAATAGTGCATAGACTAACTAATAAACACGCAAGGAACTTTCTTCTTTTAGTGTTTTTCTTAATATTCAGAAAAATCACCCCGTTCTTTTTTAGTAAGATATGATAATGATTGATAAATGATAGCTAACTAATAAACCTACATAAATGCTTTTAAAAGTTCTTGAATTAACGGGATTACGCCACCTACAAATTTCAAAACTGCCATTGCGATTTCCATATTATTTCCTCCTTTTTTATTGCTACGAAAATGTGATGTATCTTTATGCCCTCATTATAGTGACCCCTTACACTTTTATCAATACACTCTTATATGCAATATTGCATACAAAAAAACAAGCTGAATTCTTATAAAAAGTTATACAGAGATAAATTTTTCGTTTGGTAGATACTTGAAAAGGTGAAGCATTCCTTTGCATTTTATGAGTAATTTACAAGTTTATTGTTGGAAGCGTCGCAGGACTGGAAGTAATGAAATACCTGTGGGACTGTTACGAGCAGCCAGAAACATTAAGAGTTATCATGGGCAATCGCATTAAAAAAAGCTGCTGCCTATAAAATACAGACAGCAACTTCAACTAGAGTAGCTGGCATGATTTACGCAAGCTACAATATATAATTTGATTTTCTATTAGTTTTTTTGCATACTCATTTTTTACATTTTGTAACTAATAAACAGCGATCGGACCATAAGGACCATTGATAATTTCTATTTTTGTTTCAAAAATATCTTTCAAAATTTTTGGGTCCATAACCTCTTCTACTGTTCCAAAAGCAGCAATTTGTCCATCTTTCATAGCACAAATTTTGTCAGAGTATTTAGCAGCAAAATTTATGTCATGCATAACAGTCAAAATTGTTCTTCCGAATTCATTAGCTGCACGTCTCAAATGCTCCATCATTTGAACAGAACGAGCAACATCAAGGTTGTTCAGAGGCTCGTCCAAAAGTACATATTCAGTCTCTTGGCACAATACCATCGCTACATATGCTCTTTGCCTTTGACCACCAGAAAGCTCATCTAAATATCTATTCTCTAAATTAGTTAAATCCAAGAAATCGATATATTTAGAAATAATAGATTCATCCTCTTTAGTTAACCTTCCCTTTGAATAAGGAAAGCGCCCAAATCCAACTAGTTGTCTAACAGTAAGCCTCGTTACAAAATGATTTTCTTGTCGCAATATAGTCAAAACTTTTGCTAAGTCTTTTGATTTGGATTCAGAAACATCCATATTCGCTACCTGAATTTGACCTTCATCCATATCTAAGAGTCTTCCAATCATCAAAAGTGTCGTTGACTTTCCAGCTCCATTTGGTCCAATTAAAGAAGTAAAGCCCGCTTTTGGTATTTCAATATCTAAAGGTCCTATTTTTACCTTATCAGTATAGAACTTTTTAACGTTATCAATTTTTATCATAAAGCCCTCTTCCTTAAAACTATAGTTAAGAATATTATTCCACCAAATAATTCGATAATAACTGAAACTACACCTTGAGCATGGAATACATGATACATTAAAAAGTATGCACTCGTCATTATCAAAAATCCTATAGCAAAAGCCATTGGAAAAATATATCTATGATCATAAGTTGACGCCGCCTGATAACTCAAAGTTGCTACTAAAAAGCCGTAGAAAGTAAGTGGCCCAATTAGAGCTGTTGAGATGGACATTAAAATAGCTACTAATACAAGCGTATAAATTACACTAGGTTGATATTTAACCCCAAAAGAAGTAGCAACATCCTTTCCTAGTGACAAAACATTCAAATTCTTAGAATGAGCCAAAATTAATACTGCTACAATTATGACCATAGGAATTACAATAGGAAAATATGCAGGATCTGCATGATTAACAGAACCAAATAACCTTGCTTGTAAAATATCAAACTCTGAAGGCGCAAGTAGTTTTCTCATGAAAGTTGACACAGAATTTAGCCCGGTACCAATAATAATTCCAACTAAAAGCATAAGTTGTAAATTCCCGTATTTACCGGAAAGTAACCATCCATAAAGTATCAAACTCATGAAGACCATAACAACAACTTGGAATAAAAATGATCCAATTCCACTAAAATTTATCAATGCACTAGCACCAAAGAAGAATATTGTACTCGTTTGAATTGCTGAATAAAGTGATTCGAAACCTAAAAGCGAAGGAGTAATAATTTTATTATTCGTAATAGATTGGAAAGCAACTGTCGACAAACTATGACAAACTGCAGCAATAATCATAGCAACAATAGCTACTATCCTTCTCTTAACAACTGGGATAAAAGAAGGTGAATCTATCGGAACTGGATTGTTATAAACTAAAAGTCCATATGAAGAAAGGAGGCCTAAAGCAATCAATGTTATCAGTAAAATCCAATAACGTCTTGCTTCCTTCTTAGAACGAAAAGCACTAGCTGATCTACTTTCATTATGAAGGCTAGAATCGATTTCGACATTTTCTTTATTTCTATATTCTAATGTGATCATCGTAGCCTCCTTGGTTTTCTTTGTCTCAATAAAATAGTAATAAACACGACTGCTCCCACTGTTGCAAGTATTAAAGAAACAGGTACTTCAAACGGCTTTATAATTGTTCGAGAAATGATGTCACAGGCAGTTATTGTCCCCATTCCGATCACACATACCCAAGGTAAATTACTCCTAAGATCATCACCTCTAAACATTGAAACAATATTTGGAACAATTAATCCCAAGAAAGGTAAGTGTCCAATAACAGCTGCAACAATTCCAACTGCAACAGAGATAAGGCCAGTCCCAAAAAGAACAATTCTATTGTAATTAACTCCAAGGCTTGTTGCGACATCTTCTCCTAGTCCAGCTAAAGTCAATCTATTAGCATACATAAAAATAAGCAAAGTAATGATAACAATCAGCCATAAATATTCATATCTTCCAACCTGAACGTTAGCAAATGAACCTACAAACCAGGTTTCAATACTTTGCGTCATTTGAAAAAGGAGTCCCAAAAAAGTAGACACTGCAGAAATAACTGCTCCAAGCATCAATCCGATAATCGGGACAATTAAAGACGAACGAAGTTTAACTCTTCTTAAAAATAAAAAGAAAATCATAGTTCCTATAAAAGAAAAAATGATTGCACCAGTCATTCTTTGAACTAAAGTCGGGGCAGGAAATAATAAATATACAAAAAGCAGGCCTAAGCCTGACCATTCAATAGTCCCCGTTGTAGTAGGTTCAACAAAACGATTCTGTGTAATGAGTTGCATTACGAGTCCTGCCATCGCCATTGCAGCACCAGTAAGCATTAATGCAACTGTTCTCGGAACACGAGTTATAAAAAACATCTCCATTCCGTCCTCTTGTCCGCGTATATCATAAACTCCAGTAAACAGTGATATAATCCCTAAAATTATAACAATCATAATCGCTATTATAAAAGGTTTTGTCCATATTTTATTGTGATTATAAAACTGGGGTTGAGAAGTATTCTCAACCCTAGAAATCATATTTTTTGACACTGTTTCGTACTCCTTTACACTACTTAGCTAAAGTTTTTGCAATATTACCAAATAACTCTATGTAAGTCTGAATTGATTCATTTGTGTAAGTATCTTCTGGTGCATAAACAACCTGTTTTTTAGAAACAGCAGTTGTGTTTTGAAGAGCAGGTGATTTAGAAATAACATCTTTAGCAGGAGCTGAAGTAGCAGCATCAGATGTTGCAGCATCACGATCTAATACGAAAAGCCAATCAGGATTTGTTTGTGCAATAGCTTCAACAGAAACGTCATCACCTTTATGACCTGCAGTAGAATTAGATACTTCTAGTGCTGGAGTCCAACCGAAAATTTCATACATTGGTCCCCAAACGCGACCAGAGTGAGGAGCTGCAAAACCAATATTCCCACCAGTAACGATAACACTCATAACTTTATCTTTTCCATTATAAGCAGATTTTACATTTTCAATAGATTTATCAAAATCAGCTACTAATTTTTTAGCTTCTTTATCTTTATCAAAGATTTTTCCTAAAGAAATTGTAGAATCTTTAAGCCCTTTTACTAAGTTTTCTCCAGGCTTAGTAGCTTTCTCAGAAACATCAACATTAAGATCAATAACAGCTGCATTTGGCACTAATTTTTTGATCTCTTCGTAATGGCCAGCAAATCTTTGACCAACGATTACAAGTTCAGGGTTTGCCGCTGCAATAATTTCAAGATTTGGTTCACGGTGATTTCCAATATTTTGAACTTTACTATCCTTTACATATGCTGAATCTGCAGGCATTACATCCTTTGGAGCAGCCGCTAATTTAATTCCCCAATCAGCTAAAGTTTCAAAAGTTCTATTATCCAAAGCAACTACATTTTTTGGATTTACAGGGACTTTAACAGTTCCATGTGCATCAGTGATTTCAACTGTTTTTGGCTTATCACTACTATCACCTTTATTAGCTTTCGAAGTTTCCTTACTTGAATCTGAGCAAGCTACTAACATTAAAGTGAAAATTGCTAAAATACTTACTAATTTTAAAAGCATAGTTTTTTTCATACGTATACTCCTTATAATGTAATTTAGTTCGAAAATGATAACGTCCATAGATTAAATTAGATAGTAACCTTTATGCATCTAAATCGCTATTGATAATCATTTTCATTTGAATATCCTGTTAATAAGTATAGTCATTAATTATGTGAAAATCTTGTGAATGGTGTGAGTTAATAAAACTAAACATAAATTAGATACAGTCTCATCTAATGCGCACCAGAGTCATCCCCCACACGTACTAATCAATAGATTGGGCACCTTATAAACCATGATTTCTACTGCAAAAAAATGCCCATTAATAGCTAATTTTTCATAATCCATTGCCTGGTAGCAATCTTCTTTTTATAGTTTCCGTCTTCTAATATTTCACAGAAACTATTTGATTATCAGGTTTAATAGAAAAAACGAGTAAAACTGTATGAAATAGTTTTACTCGTTTTTTCTATTATGACAAACTGTACTTTACCTATTATCTTATTTTTATCATTCAACCATTGAATAGCCTCTGCCATGTATCGTTTCAATATATCTCTCTTTTTTCTCGCACTTTAACTTTTTTCTTACATACCCAATATATAAGTCTACTACATTTGGATTGACTACTACGTTATATCCCCAAACCTGATTCAAAAGCATTTCACGGCTCAATATTGTATTTTTATTCTTAATTAAAAATACAAGTAAATCGTACTCGCGCTTCGTAAGCGAGAGATTTTTACCACCTTTTTTCACAATATGGCTAGATGCATCAACAAAGAGATCTTTAAACTGAAAAAAGTTTGTCTCATTTTGCTGGATACAGTCACTTCTCCTTAAAATAGCTTGAACCCTTGCTACTAATTCTTCTTTCGCAAATGGTTTTCTTATATAATCATCTGCTCCTGCTTGTAACCCTGCTACGCAATCCTTGCTAGAAATATTGTCGGTCACAATAATTATCGGTGTCGTTTTAACTAATCGTATTTGTCTACAAATTTCTGGTCCAGATATACTTAATGAATCCCAATCCAATACGATAATATCCCAATCTTGTTCATATATTATATTTAAACCTTGGTTTTCATTGTGAAGTTTTAAAATGAAATAGCCTTCTTGCGTTAGACCGCTTACGATTTTCTTTGCTAAAGACCGTTCATTCTTAATTACCAACACCTGCTTCACCGATGGTTCACCTCTACTTCAATATAACTTAGTTAGATAAAAATTATCCCGAAAAAATAATTTAAGATTTATAAATTTTAAATTCCTAAAAAATCCACTATAACAGCTTATTAGGAGAACTCTATATAATCTTACAATAGATATGGATGAAAACACAAAACATATGAAGATTTAAATACATATTATTTAATCATTAAGAGCAACTATATTATCTAGCTGCTTATTATCAATAACGATTCCCTCAGTTTCTGTTTCAAGGGTACCGTCCTCAACTTAAGCATTTTATCAAACCACAAAACAAAAAGAACCATATCCCCGCCACTCTGGCAAAGTTATGGTTCATATCATACAAAATAAAAAACCACCAAACAGTTATGTATTGGTGGAGACGGTGGGAGTCGAACCCACGTCCAAAAATATCGGCACTTAAGCTTCTACGAGTGTAGTCGATATATTAGCATTTCGCGAACTCTTCAGCCTATCGACAGGCTTCCAAGTTGCTAGTCTGATTGTTCTCTTCCTTCGCCCTCAGACGGCGAACTCCGGCGTAGTCCACTTAGTTTGAGTCCCTTACCCTACCACATGGACGATGGAGGGAGGAACCTTTAGTGCAATTAAGCAGCTAAAGAAAGATTGTTTTGTTTGCCAATTATAGGCTTTGACGTTTTAACGAGGCCGATCCCCTCGACTCGCAACCTAAGCTCGAACTATCCCTGTCGAATCCGTAACGTCCCCATGATAAAAATGGAGCATACGAAGAAATATCGTGATAGCTACTAAGAGCTGTTTTTCAATGTGCAACAATCTTACATAAGTTATTATATCATACGCGCGCCGTTTTACAAATGTAAATATCTGTATTACATCTTTTGACGATCACGGAACACGCGTGCAATTTCACGTTTAGCTTCTTTCTCTTTTAAATCGTGACGCTTATCATATTGCTTCTTACCTTTTGCTAAACCAAGTGCCATTTTCGCAAATCCATTTTTCAAATAGATTCTAACTGGAATTAATGCATAACCTGTTTCTTTTGCATAACCTGCTAGCTTATCAATTTCTTTCTTATGAAGAAGTAACTTTCTTGTACGAAGCGGATCGTGATTGAAACGATTCCCTTGTTCATATGTGTTAATATGCATATTATGAACCCATACTTCACCATTATGTATACGTGCAAACGCATCTTTCAAGTTCACGCGTCCAGCGCGAATCGACTTAATTTCCGTTCCTTGAAGGACAAGCCCTGCTTCGTATGTTTCTTCGATGAAATAATCATGAAATGCTTTTTTATTTTGCGCAATAACCTTACCTGTACCCTTTGGCATATAACGTCCCTCCTCTATTTTTACTATTGTAACAAATGTTATTAAAAAGCGAAAGTGGCTCGCTCAGAATCTTTGGACATTGGAACTCCTGACAGAGAAGCGCTTTTTGCTTCGTCCGAGGGAGTGAAATGACCAAC